>JBDTOS010000040.1:0-13307 GCA_039933095.1 Dokdonella sp. | reverse complement strand
ACCGTCGCCGAACAAGGCAATCGTTGCGACAGTCAACGAAGCGAATGCGCACATTGCAGCAAATCCACGCACCAACGGTGATGCGTCGCCGATCAGGCAAATAACGAAAACGACCCATGGCAGCAGCAGCAAACCCCAGACCATCGTCGTCGAAGAGCCGAACGCGCGATTCAAGCTCGGCTGCGACGTTGGCAGTGGTGCAGTGTCAGCAGATTCGACAGTTCCGAGATAGTCCGGCACCCACGGCAGCAGCATTGGCGCGGCTTGCCGGATCGCGCCGACAAGCGCAGGTGGATCGCTGATGAGTGCGTTCCATAACTGTCGATGCGTCCACGTATCGACGCTCGGGCAGGCGTTCTGGATCGTTGTCGTCAACGCATACACACTGCTGCCAGCGTGTGAGATGCACTCGGGTTCGAGATCGAATTCCTCGGCAACTTTATGGATGTCGCTCGTGTGCGGAAGCAGGGTCGTCAACAGAAAATCGGCACGATTGAGACGTGCCATATCTTCAAGCAGCGTCGGATGTTGCAGCGTATTGCCAAGCTGCAAGCCGCCGCCAAGAATGCCGCCAACCAGCACGGCGAGGGCAGCGCGACGACCTGCACGGGCTGCGAACACGACGAGCGTCAGGGCGAGCAACAACGGCAAAACGACATGTTGATATTTGCTGCCGCCGAGCAACGCGGCACCGATCAAGGTGACGACCCACACGGCGCGCGAGCGCTCCAGCATCAACACGACCGCGCCGATGACCGCAAGCCATGCGCCGAACAACGCAGTCGGTTCAGCGTAGAACGTCGCCAGGAACAGCGTATCGACGGGATCCATCGCGACCAGCGCAAACCATGCAAGATTTGCCAACGCGATATCTTCGCGTCCCAGACGCAGAAGGACGCGCGTGCTCCACCAGCCGGCCAGCAACCATGCCAACAGGCGCAATACCGCAAGGTTGCGCACGCTGTGTTGCGCGTCGCTGCCGAGTTGCTCGGCAAGTCTCCAGCCCGCCGCAACCGTTGCGGTGAATATCAGATCGGTCGTCCAGTAGCAGACGCCTATCGACTTCGACGCAAATCCATAAGTGCGCAGCGGTGCGGCCGGATTGCCCCGATCGACTGCTACGCCAGGACGTATCGGTGCGATATTGAAACAGCCGGTATAGCGAATCTGATCGTAGCTATTCGCGAGTGCGAGCAGCGGATCATGGATCAGCAGCGCACCGGCTCGGATCAATCCGAGCAAGCCAAGCATGATGAGCGCAATGTGCAGAAATCCGAAACGCCTCAGCGTCGCGTCGCGTCCGTTCGCGCTGGCGCGACTGATGATTGGCAGGCTGGTATCGGTCGGCATGATCGGCTACTGCGCAAAGTGTGTGCAGTGTAGGCGGCAATCGATGACCGGCTCAATCACGGGTCAGATGCACATTCACGGTTGACCCGGCCTTACCCAGTGACGACGGCGTTCGCCGTCGCGCTGTTTTCGACCGAGATTGCAAACGCGACGGTCCACGCTCTCCCACGCTGGCGCGTCGACCCTCCCGTCAAGGGAGAGTAACCAGGACGTGAGTTAGCCGCGTCTGCTCAATTCACGTCGACGGATATCGCAGGCGGCGAGGGATTCAGCGGCAAGTAGTCGTACTACCGTTGCAACCGCTCGCGCAGCAGCGCATTCATGCGCTGCGGGTTGGCGGTGCCGCGCGTCGCTTTCATGACCTGACCAACCAGATAGCCGAACACCTTGTCCTGGCCGCTGCTGAATTGCTCGACCTGGGATGGATGCGCGACGAGCACCGAATCGATTGCGGCAAGCAGCGCCGAATCGTCGCTGAGCTGGCTCAAACCCCGGCTTGCAATCAGCGCATCGGCATCGCCCTCACCTGCCCACATCCCGGCGAACACATCCTTTGCCTGTTTGCCGGAGATCACCTGCTCGCGTACACGTCGCAGCAGTAGCGCAAGATCGCGCGGCGAAATCGGCGACTGATCGGTTGTCAACGCCGCAGCGTTGAGTGCAGCACTGAGTTCGCCAAGAACCCAATTCGCGCATAGCTTTGCCGCCTCGGGCAAGTCGCTAAGAACGCCCTCGAAATAGTCCGAGAGCGCCTTGTCGCTGCACAACTGGTCCGCGTCGATCGCCGGCAAGCCAAGCATTTCGATATAGCGCTGGCGGCGCGTTTCGGGCATCTCGGGCAACGCTTCGCGCAGCGCAGCGAGTTCGTCGATCGCCAGCGCAAGCGGCGGCAGATCGGGGTCGGGGAAGTAGCGATAATCGTCCGACGATTCCTTGCTGCGCATCTGCCGCGTGCGATCGTGCGCGGCGTCGTACAAGCGCGTCTCCTGCACAATGCGTTCGCCGTTTTCGTTGGCACGAATCTGCCGTTCGATTTCGTAGGCGATCGCTTTTTCGACGAAACGGAACGAGTTGACGTTCTTGATTTCAGTGCGCGTGCCGAGTGTCGTCGTACCGGCGCGCCGCACCGATACATTGGCATCGCAGCGGAACGAACCTTCCTGCATGTTGCCGTCGCAGATGCCGAGCCAGCGCACCAATCGATGCACGCTGCGCATGTACGCGACCGCTTCGCCCGGCGAATGCATGACCGGTGCAGAGACGATTTCCAGCAGCGGCGTGCCAGCGCGATTGAGATCGATGCCAGTGAATTCGGCAAACGCCTCATGCAGCGATTTGCCGGCGTCTTCCTCCAGATGCGCGCGTTCGATACGCACGTCGAGCACGCTGTCGTCATCGAGCCGCACCGGCATAACCCCTTCGCTGACGACCGGCAGATCGAACTGGCTGATCTGGTAACCCTTCGGCAGATCGGGATAGAAATAATTCTTGCGCGCGAACACCGACTGCGGCGCGATGCGCGCACCGATTGCAAGACCAAAGCGAATCGCCATGCGTACTGCTTCGCGATTCAGCACCGGCAACGTGCCGGGCAGACCGACGTCGATCGCGCAAGCGTGGGTGTTCGGCTCGGCCCCGTACGCGGTCGACGCACCGGAAAAAATCTTGCTGCGGGTGGCGAGCTGGGTGTGAATCTCCAGACCGATTACCGGCTGCCAGCCATCGATCGCGCCACGCGTGAGCGATGCAGGGGCGAGATCAGCGTGCATCGCTCGACCCCGGGCAATGACGATGCCAATCGGTCGCGATCTGGAACTGATGCGCCGCCGCGAGCAGGCGTGCTTCTGCAAAAGCGGGCGCGATCAATTGCAGGCCGACCGGCAAGCCGTCGCTGAAACCAGCCGGTATCGAGATCGCCGGCAGGCCGGCAAGATTGACTGCAACGGTGTTGATATCGGCCGCGTACATCGCGAGCGGATTCGCGGATTTTTCGCCGATCCGGAATGCAGTTGTGGGCGTGGTCGGGCCGGCGATCAGATCGACCTTGGCGAACGCCGCATCAAAATCGTTCGCGATCAAGCGCCGCACCTGCTGCGCGCGCCGGTAGTAGGCGTCGTAGTAGCCGGCCGACAAAACAAATGTGCCGATCAGGATGCGTCGCTGCACCTCGACACCAAAACCTTCGCTGCGCGAACGCGTGTAGAGATCATCGAGGTCGCGCGGATGTTCGCAGCGATGCCCATAGCGCACACCATCGAAGCGTTGCAGGTTGCTTGATGCCTCGGCAGGCGCGATCACGTAGTAGGCGGGAATCGCGAGATGCGCGCTGGGCAACTCGATATCGACCAAGAGCGCGCCGAGTTTTTCGTATTCGGCCAAAGCAGCGTGGGTGGTCGCGCCGATGCCTTGGTCAACTCCGCTGTTGAAGTACGCGCGCGCCACGCCGATGCGAACGCCAGTCAACGGCGAATCAAGCTCGGCGGAAAAATCTTCGCTCGCGCGCCTCGCGCTGGTTGCATCACGCACATCGTGACCGGCAATGACGGACAACACGCGCGCGCAATCCTCGGCGCTGCGCGCGAGCACGCCAGGGCAATCGAGGCTCGATGCAAATGCGACCAGACCATGTCGCGACACGCGACCGTAGGTCGGTTTGAGTCCGGTGACTCCGCAGAACGCGGCGGGTTGACGCACCGAGCCGCCGGTATCGCTGCCGATCGCGAACGGCACGCAACCGGCAGCGACTGCCGCTGCCGATCCGCCCGATGATCCGCCGGGAACGCGCTCGAGATCCCAGGGATTTCTTACCGGACCGAAAAACGAATTCTCGTTCGACGAACCCATCGCGAACTCGTCGAGATTGGTCTTGCCGATCAGGATTGCGCCGGCATTGGTGAGGCGTTCGACAACAGTCGCGGAATACGGCGGCACGAAATTGTCGAGGATGCGCGACGCACAGGTCGTGCGAATCCCTTGGGTGCAAAAATTATCCTTGAGCGCGTACGGAACTCCCGTCAGCGGTGTAGCGGCGGACGTTTTCGTGGTCGTTGCCGTTGAGGCTTGGTCGACAAGCGCGACAAATGCGTTGAGTCCCACCGCAGCGGCAACGCGCTCACGTGCAGCGAGGGCGAGCTCGTCAGTCGAAATCGCGTTTGCCGCGAGCGCTTCGGCACAGCCACGCACCCCATGATCGAGCCAATCAGCCGATCCTGGCAAATCCGAAAGCGTCGAGTCGGACCGGTTCAAATCGGTACTGATCGTGCCATTCGTGGCCGCCGTCATTCGATAACCTTGGGCACGATATACAAACCGTCGCGTGTTTCCGGAGCGAGGGCCAGCAAGGTATCGCGCTGATCGCCTTCGCTGATCACGTCGTCGCGCAAGCTCAAGGCCATGCCGAGCGGGTGCGCCATCGGTTCGACATCAACAATCGCCGTATCGCGCAGTTGTTCGAACAGTTGTAGCACGCGCTGTAGTTCGACACCGACCGCGTCGATTTCGGATTCGGGAATGGCCAGTCGTGCAAGTTTGGCTACGCGGCGGGTGTGATCGCTGTCGAACGGCATGCGAATTCGGGGCTCGGAAAGTCGGGAACCATAGCACGGCTAACCGTCAAAACTGCCCGCAAGCACGCGCCGGACAAGGCTTTTTTAACCTTGTTTTGCTTGCTTGCCTGGCAGCGACTGACTAGACTTGCCGACCCTTCCGCCCTTCCCAACCCGGCGATTTCATGTTCAAAGGTTTACGCGGTCTTTTTTCCAACGATTTGTCGATTGATCTCGGCACGGCCAATACCCTGATCTATGTGCGCGGCCAGGGCATCGTGCTCAACGAACCCTCCGTTGTCGCAATCCGCCAGGATCGTGGACCCGGTGGTCCTCGCAGCGTCGCTGCGGTCGGAATCGAGGCTAAACGCATGCTCGGGCGCACGCCAGCCTCGATTGTCACGGTGCGTCCACTCAAGGACGGCGTGATTGCCGATTTCTCGATGACCGAGGAAATGCTCAAGCATTTCATTCGCAAAGTGCATCGTTCGCGCTTTTTCCGTCCAAGTCCTCGCGTGCTGGTGTGCGTTCCGTCGGGGTCGACCCAAGTCGAACAGCGCGCGATCAAGGAATCGGCCGAGAGCGCCGGTGCGCGCGATGTGTTCCTGATCGAGGAACCGATGGCCGCCGCGATCGGCGCCGGGATTCCGGTTCAGGAAGCGCGTGGTTCGATCGTGCTCGATATCGGCGGCGGCACCTCCGAGGTCGCCGTCATCTCGCTCAATGGTATTGTCTATTCGCAATCGGTTCGGATCGGCGGCGATCGCTTCGATGAGGCAATCATCAACTACATCCGACGCAATCACGGCACCCTGATCGGTGAATCCACCGCCGAGCGCATCAAGATCGAGGTCGGCTGCGCATATCCGCAGTCGGAAGTACGCGAGATCGAAGTCTCCGGCCGCAATCTCGCCGAAGGCGTGCCGCGCATGTTCACGATCAATTCCAACGAAATTCTCGAAGCACTGCACGAGCCGCTCGCCGGCATCGTAAGTGCAGTCCGCGCCGCGCTTGAACAGACGCCGCCGGAGTTGTGTTCGGACGTTGCCGAACGCGGCATGGTGCTGACCGGCGGCGGCGCGTTGCTGCGCGACATCGATCGACTGATCTCCGAGGAGACCGGGCTGCACGTGCATATCGCCGAAAATCCGCTGACCTGCGTCGCCCGAGGCGGCGGTCGTGCGCTGGAATTGATCGACCAGCACGGCGGCGATTTCTTCATGCCGGACTGATTCCATCGCAATCGAGTGCGGCGCACGCATTCGATTGCTACGCTTGCACAACAAAATCTAGCTGCGACACCTTCGTCGCACCGACCTTTCAACCATGGCGCTGGCATCTGGCGAAAACGTACCGCTGTTCTCCGAGGGAACGGCGAGCACCTTGCGGCTGATCGCCTATCTCGGCTTCGCCGTGCTGACGATGATTTTCGATCACCGCAACAGCTATCTCGAACGTCTGCGGCAACTGGCCGGAGGCATGATCGAACCGCTGTACCGCGTTGCAGCTCTGCCATCCGATATCGCGCGCACGGTCGGCACATCGATCAGTTCGCAGCAACAGCTGATCGATGAAAATCGCGAGCTGCGCAAGTCGCTGACGATGGCCGAAGCGCGACTGCATCGGCTGGATACCTTGAGTGCGCAGAACGCACGCCTGCAAGGATTGCTCGAAGCGCAGAAGTCGCTTGGCATCTCGGTTCATCTCGCGCACCTGATCAACGTCGATCTCGATCCGTCGCACCGTCGCATCGTGCTCGATGCCGGCCGCGATCAGGGTGTCACGATCGGCCAGCCGGTCATCGACGCGCATGGCGTCATGGGTCAGATCGTCGAAGTACTCGTGAACACTTCCGTCGCGATGTTGGTCACCGACCCGAGTCATGCGATACCGGTCATGATCGAGCGTACCGGCATGCGCACGATCGCGGTCGGCAACAAGCAATCCGGCGATCTGCTGGAGCTTGCGAATATTCCGACCAGCGCCGACGTGCAGGTCGGCGACAAGCTGGTCACGTCGGGGCTTGGCGGTCGTTTCCCGGCCGGATTTCCGGTCGGCACGATTCGCGATATCAGTAATGATCGCAGCGGCATGTTCGCCTCGGCACTGGCAACGCCGGCCGCCGCGTTGAATACCACCAGCGATGTCCTGCTGCTGCAGAATCTGCCGGAGCCGATGGGTCCGCCGGCGGAAAACGCCGGGTCGGGCCCGCCATCGCAACTGGCCGCTCCACCCGGCGATTCCACCGAACCGCCGCCAGCACAGCCGGCTGCTTCACCTGCCTTGGCTACCCCACCTGCTTCACCCGGGGTCAACTCGCAGAATTCCACGAACAATCCGCCTGCGATTGACGCGACCGATCAGGGCCGGCAACGATGAATCGCGCACGGGCCCAATCCTGGCTATTCGCCGCGACGCTGATCCTCGCGATCGTGTTGCAACTGATGCCGTTACCCGCCGTCATTGCGCCGCTGAAACCCTACTGGCTCGCCCTCGTGCTGATCTATTGGGGGATCGAAGTACCCGAGCGCGCGACGCTGGGATTTGCATTGCTGCTTGGCCTGGCCAGCGACGTGCTGACCGGCCAGTTGCTCGGCGAGCAGGCGATGCGTCTGGTCATGCTGACGTTTATCGTGCTGCGCTTTCGCGCGCGTCTACGCTTTTTCCCGATGTGGCAGCAGACACTGGCGGTGATGGCCCTGTTGACCAACGATCGCATCGTCGTCGCGATGATCGACGGATTCGCCGGGCGTCCGACACCGCCTGCGCAATTCTGGCTGGCGCCGGCTGTCGGTGCTGCTATCTGGCCATTCCTGTTTGTCCTGCTCGACGACTTGCGTGCGCGATTGCGTGCACGCGATGCGTGACTGACCGGCGCGCGCTGGTGCTGCAATGAAGTCGTCGAAGCCGATCAAGGACATGCGCCAGGAAGGCGAGCTGTTTCGGCGGCGGGCAATTGTTGTGTTCGCGATCGCGTTCGTGTGTCTGCTTGGTCTTGGCGTGCGCTTCTATGTTTTGCAGGTGTTGCGCTACGACGACTTCAGCGCGCGCTCGGAGAGCAATCGCATCTCGATGCGGCGCATCGCGCCATCGCGCGGCCTGATCTACGATCGCAACGGCGTATTGCTCGCCGAAAACGTTGCTGCGTTCCGGCTCGAAGTGACCCCCGAGCAAGTCGGCGACATGGCGAAGATGCTCGACGATCTGCGCCGCGTGGTGCCGCTTGACGACGATGACATCACCCGCTTCAACGCACTGCGCAAGGTCAAGCGTCCCTACCAGAGCATTCCCCTGCGGCTGAAATTGGCTGAAGAGGAAATCGCCCGCTTCGCAATCGATCGTTGGCGTTTTCCCGGCGTCGAAGTCGTGCCGTATCTGACGCGCTCGTATCCACTCGGCAAGGAGTTTGCGCATGTCGTCGGCTATGTCGGTCGCATCGACGAAAACGATCTGGCGCGCGTCGATGCCGACGCCTACGACGGCACCACGCATATCGGCAAGACCGGTGTCGAGCGCTCGCATGAGGATCTGCTGCACGGCGAACCGGGCTACGAACTGGTCGAGGTCAACGCAGATCGGAGGCCTCTGCGCAGCCTCGAACGCGTCGCGCCGAAGCCCGGAAAAAACATCTACCTGACCATCGACGCGCGTTTGCAGGAGAAGGCCGAAGCGGCATTCGCTGGCGAACCGGGTGCCGCCGTCGCGATCGATCCGCGCAATGGCGAAGTGCTTGCGCTGGTCAGTGTGCCGGCGTTCGATCCGAATCTGTTCGTCAACGGCATCAGCCGCACCGACTACCAGGGCCTGCTCAATGCGCCGGATCAACCGCTGTTCAATCGAACCTTGATCGGCACCTATGCGCCGGGCTCGACGATCAAGCCGTTTTTAGGCCTGGCCGGTCTAGAACTCGGCGTGCGGCGGCCCGAGGACACCGTGCTGTCCACGGGCGAGTTCAGCCTGGCGGGACAGAAGCGCACCTATCGCGACTGGCGTGCCGGCGGCCACGGTCGGGTCAATATGGTGCAGGCGCTCGCGCAGTCGGTAAACACCTATTTCTATTCGCTGGCGCTCGACATGGGTATCGATCGCATGGCCGACTACATGAGCAAGTTCGGTTTTGGCGAACCGACCGGCATCGATCTGGTCGGTGAGGCGAACGGGATCCTTCCGTCGCGCGAGTGGAAGGAAGCCACCCAGAACAAACCTTGGTACCCCGGCGAAACAGTGATCTCGGGTATCGGTCAGGGCTATTGGGTGGTGACACCGCTGCAACTCGGCAATGCGCTGGCGATGCTTGCGGCGCAGGGTGTCGAACACCGGCCGCATCTGCTCAGGGCAAGCCAGGACGGTTTCAATGCACCGATAGTCGAGGAGCCGCAGCCTTCGGCAGAGCCGAGCATCATCACCAACCTGGGCAACTGGCAGGTTATCCGGCAAGGCATGATCGACGTCATGGGCCCGGGTGGAACCGCTAGCCGGATTGGTGCCGACAGCGCGTATCAGATCGCCGGCAAAAGCGGTACGGCGCAGAGATTCTCGCGTCGCGACGACGGCACAGACGCCGGAGCGGGCCTTAGCGAAAAGCAGCGTCACAAGGTGCTGTTCGTCGCGTTCGCGCCGGCCGACGATCCGCGCATAGCGGTGGCTACCGTGCTCGAAGCGGGTACCGGCGGTGGCCGTGACGCAGGACCGATCGTAAAGGCGATGCTCGATCAGTGGCTACTCAAGGACGTGCCGATGGCGGCACCGGCCAGCGTGGCGACACCATGAACTCGCTGCTGCCAACGCGTCTGCGTCATTGGCTCTATCGGCACTTGCGCCGGCCGCGCATGGATTGGCCACTGCTGGGCGCGCTGGTGCTGCTCGGCGGCATCGGCCTGATGACCCTGTACAGCGCGAGTGATTTCGATCGCGATATGGTCGTCAATCAAAGCCTGCGCTTCGCGATCGGCGCTGTGCTGCTGATCCTGATTGCGCGCATTCCCCCGGCCAATCTGCGCAACTGGACACCATGGCTGTACGCGGCAAGTGTCGCCCTGTTGGTCGTCGTTGCCTTGCTCGGCGAAGGTCGCGGGGCGCATCGCTGGCTGGATTTGCGCATCGTCAGGTTTCAGCCATCGGAACTTTTGAAGTTGACGATGCCGATGATGGTCGCCTGGTTTCTCGATCGACGGCCGTTGCCGCCGAACTGGTCGAGTCTGGCGATCGTCGGCGCCCTGATTGTCATTCCGGTCGCATTGATCGCCGAGCAGCCGGATCTCGGCACAGCGTTGCTGGTCGTCGCCAGCGGCATGTTCGGCGTATTTCTTGCCGGCCTGTCGTGGTGGCGTATCGGATTGGTGATTGGTGCCGCCGCCGCCGCCGCACCGGTCGCATGGAGTTTTCTGCACGATTACCAGCGCAATCGCGTGCTGACCTTGTTCGACCCCGAAGCCGATCCGCTCGGTCTCGGCTGGCATATCATCCAGTCGAAAATCGCCGTCGGCTCCGGCGGCGTCTGGGGCAAGGGATGGCACAACGGCACACAATCCCGACTGGAATTCCTGCCCGAGCACACCACTGATTTTGTGTTCTCGGTGTTTTCCGAAGAGTGGGGCCTGATCGGCGTGCTGCTGCTGCTGACGCTGTATCTGCTGATCATCGGTCGCTGTCTGTGGATTTCGACCCAGGCCCGCGATACCTACTCGCGCCTGCTCGCCGGTTCCATCTCGATGGCGTTCTTCGTCTACGTCCTCGTCAACGGCGGCATGATCACCGGCATCCTGCCTGTCGTTGGCGTGCCATTGCCACTGATCAGCTACGGCGGTACATCAGCCGTGTCGCTGCTGGCCGGATTCGGCGTATTGATGTCGATCCACGCGCATCGACGCGGCTTGCGGTGACTATCATCAACAGCAACTACGGGTGTCGTGCATCCGGTGGGTCTCGGGCAGATGTGGGCGCGTCTCGGCGCGACGTGACACTGCGCGCAGGGAACGTACAGATGGGTTTAAGCCCACCTACGATGCTGAAATCCAGCCTACTTAATTTTCTCTATTCGCCTCAACCTGACGGAATCATAGTGGATCGAACCGGAGCTCCAAAACACTGGGTGAGCATCCGCAAACGAAATGTCGAATTGGCCCGATTCAATCAAGATACCGGTAACGTGAGCGTAAACTTGGCACGTCTTCGGCAGCGCATTTCCTGGAGAACAGGAAATCCAAGCGCCTCCATCAACCCCGCCAGCCCAAGACGCATCTGCGGGGACGACTACAGGTCGTGTCGGCCATGTTTGCCCAGAGCGCTGGTCCGCAAAGCACGCGAAAACTCCGACTCCAAAACCCACGATGAAAACTAATATCACGAGCAGTATTTTCATGAAAAATTCGCTTAAACCTGTCGCTTAACTATGCCTCAACCGGATACTCCGGCGTCGCATCGAGCGTCGCGGCGCAGACTTCGGCTAGATCGAGCAGACGCAGGTCCGAACCCGGCGCTCCGACCAGTTGCAGGCCGACGGGAAAACCATCGGGCAGCATTCCCATCGGCAAACTGACTGCGGGACAGCCGGCAATGCTCGCGAAGCTGGTCAGGTCGGCGTCGTTCGCGCGCTCGGCGTCGGCGAGCGGATACGGACCGTGCGGCACCGTCGGCAGAACCAGCACATCGATTTCTGTGAACAAGCGGCGCGCCTTGAGCACCGCGCTGTCGATGAGACGATCGGCAGCAGCATAGTCCGGTGCGGATTTCGAGCGTGCGTAGTCGATCAGACTGCGCAGTCGCGGCGACACTGGCGCGTTCGCGTCGACCAAATCGTCGGCGAGTTCGAGCGCGATTTCGCTTTCCATGATCAACAAGGCGGCGCGGCGATGGCGCGCTACATCGTAGTCGGCGATATCGATGATCTGGCGCTGACCAAGTGGACCTTGCAGTTTTTCCAGGGCGTAGTTGAACACCGCTTGTACATCAGCGGCGACACCCAACGCGCCAAGGTCGGGCAATAGTCCACAGCGCAGTTTTCCCGGATGCCAATCGGGCGCGGCGAGCGCCATGCGGCGGCGGCGCGAACGCGGATCGGATTCATCGTAGCGATCGAGCACCTGCAACACGATCGCGAGATCCTGCGCGCTGCGCGCGAGCACGCCAACGCAATCGAGCCGACGCGCACCGCGCGACATGCCGCGCGTGGAGATTTCACCGTGAGTTGGCTTCAATGCAAATACGCCGCAATGACTGGCCGGGATGCGTACCGAGCCGAGCGTATCGCTGCCGATCGCGAAGCTGCACAAGCCTGCTGCGACGGCCGCGGCCGAACCGCCCGAGGAACCGCCCGCAGTGTAACCGGCGCGCCACGGATTCTGGGTGTCGCCGAAATGCGGATTGCGGGTACGCGTGCCGAATGCGCCTTCGTCGAGATTGGTCTTGCCGACGATGACCGCGCCGGCGGCGCGCAAACGCGCCGCTACGGTCGAATCGGTATCCGCAACGCGTGTGCGCCGTGATGCGAGGCCGACCGTGGTCGCCATGCCGGCGACATCGAGCGTGTCCTTGATCGCGACGACCAAACCATCGAGCCGACCGATTGGATTGGAACCATCGCGCCGCGCGTCGCTCGCACGCGCCGCGTCGGGCGCGCTTTCGTCCAGCGCAAGAAACGCGTTCACTTGCGGATTGGCATTTGCAATCGCCGCGCGGTACGCCGTTGTCAGGCGCGCACTGTCAATGCGCCCGGTCGCCAGCCAATGCAATTGTTGAAACGCGGCAGCGCCGCGCAGGGTGCGCTCGTTCAATTCTTCGGACATGTTTTCCCTCGTGATCGTCCAATTATGACGCATGCGGGAGTCATTCCTGCCCGCGATGGCTCCTGCCCGCAACGCAGATCGACCGGCGACACACCCGCCCTGCCGATTTGCTGCCGTTGCGGCGAACCGACAGAATGCTCCGGGTAAGCTTGCGATCTGCAAGGCTGCGAATCCCGGGAGTGCGACGATGAGCGAGACTGACGACACCAACAGCGAAGCGCCGCGCGATGTCATGGAATACGACGTGGTCATCGTCGGTGCCGGCCCGGCCGGCCTCGCGTTCGCAATCCGTCTCAAGCAGCTCAAGCCGGATATCAGCGTGTGCGTGATCGAGAAGGCCTCGACGATCGGTGCGCAGATTCTTTCCGGCGCGGTGATCGAGCCGGAGGCGCTCAATGAGCTGCTGCCGGAATGGGGAGCGTCACCGCCACCGATTTGCGTGCCGGTGACCAAGGACGAGTTCTGGTTTCTGCGCGATCACGAACGCGGCCACAAGCTGCCGGTGACGCCGCCGCAGATGAACAACCATGGCAATTTCATCGTCTCGCTCGGCGCGCTGTGCGCATGGCTGGCGCCGCAGGCCGAAGCGCTCGGCGTGGATGTGTTCCCCGGCTACGCGGCCGCCGAC
>JBDTOS010000039.1:0-13812 GCA_039933095.1 Dokdonella sp. | reverse complement strand
GCGTGCTGGTGCTCGACAACGGCCGCTTGATCGACGATTTTCGGCCAGCCACGGCGGCAGCGCCAAGTCAAAGGCAGCCTGCATGATCTGGCGCAAGACCGAACGCAATCAACGTGTCGCCATACCATCGGGCGCGAAGCCCGTCGACCTGCCGGAGCCTTCAAGTGACTCGGCCCCGAGACGAATGCGCGCCTCACGCCCGTCGCTGAGCGTGCGCCTGCATGCCTGGCACGAGCAACATCTGTATGGATTGTTTTCCAGTCTCGGGCGAATGTCGGCGCGGCCGTGGGCGACGCTGTTCACGGTGCTGCTGCTCGGCCTCGCGATTGCGTTGCCGCTGCTCCTGTATGTGGTTTTGGAGAATGCGCGCAATCAGTCGGGAGGGATGCGCGAGGCACGCGATATTGTCGTGTTCCTCAAGCCATCGGTCGCCGCGCAGGCAAGTGCCGCGCTGGCGCAGGACCTGCGCGCGCGTCCCGACATCGCCGAGGTCACCCTTCGCACGCCGGAACAGGGTCTCGACGAATTCCGCCAGTTGTCCGGATTCAGTGACGCCTTGGCGGTCCTGCAGGAGAACCCATTGCCGAGCGTGCTGGTCGTGACGCCGAAACTCGCGACGGCGAGCATCACCGCACAGGTCGGCGGAAACAAGACAGCAGATCTCGAAATCGTCGACTCGATCAAGACAGACGCGCGCGTCGATCTGGTGCAATACGATGCGCAATGGCGTCAGCGTCTGTCCGCCCTGCTCGATTTCGGCCAGCGTGCGATGTGGGCGCTGGCGATCGTGCTCGGACTGGCGACCTTGCTGGTCATCGTCGAAACGGTGCGTGGCGATATTCGCAATCATGCTGAGGAAATCGCGGTGATGCAGTTGATCGGGGCCGACAATTCGTTCGTGCGACGCCCGTTTCTGTATTCCGGGGCATGGTATGGATTGCTCGGCGGACTGATTGCCGTCGCCGTCGTCGGCGCGATCGAACTGGCGCTGGCGGTGCCGATTGCGCATCTGCTGGCGAGCTACGAGAATCGTTATGCGATCAGCGGGCTAGCCATCGCCGCGATGCTGCTGACTGTCGCGACAAGCGCGGCGCTCGGCTGGATCGGTGCCTGGCTTGCGAGTTCACGCCAGTTGCGTCTCGGCTATGCAGGCACATGAACGATGCAGCACCGGTGCCGACCGAGCAGACGGAGATTCGCGTCCTGGTTGTCGACGGGTCGAGATTGACGCGAAAACTGATCCGGCAAGTTCTATTGAGCGAACTGCCTGAGGTCGATGTCATCGCCTGCGGTCTCGCCAGTGAGGCACACGAGCACGTGCGCAAAGGTGGCATTAATTTGATCACAACCGCCCTGCGCTTGCCGGACATGGATGGTCTGGAACTGGCTCGCAGCGTGCGTTCGATTTATGCGCATGGCGAACTTCCGATCATCGTCGTATCGGGCGATGTACAAGAGCGCCTCGAAGCACGGGCGCTCGGCGACGACGTCACCGACTATTTCGACAAGGCGCTCGGCATGCGCGCGCTGGCCGAGTTCATTCGCGGCTATGTGCGTCCGCCGCCGAATACGGTCGGTGAGGTGTTGTATGTCGAGGACAGTCGCGTGGTTGCGCTCGCAGTTCGGCGCGGGCTGGAAAAAAATGGCTTGAACGTGCGCCATGCGACCGGTGTCGAGGAAGCGCTCAAGCGACTCGCCGACGAGCGCAGCCCGGACTATCGCGGTGCTCGTATCGATATCGTGCTGACCGATATCAGCCTCAAGGGCGACTTGACCGGAGCGGACCTGCTGGCCAGGATTCGCGGTGAGTTGGGCTTCTCCAAAGGTCGCCTGCCAGTCGTGATCATGACCGGCGACGCCAACCCGGCCAATCAGACCGTGCTGTTACGCGCTGGCGCCAACGATCTGGTCAGCAAGCCGGTGGACGAAAATCTACTCGTCACCAAGTTGCTGTTCCAGTTGCGTGTGGCGCGCCATCATGCGCTCGATAGTGGCGGCGAAAAAACGAAACCGACGTGAGTTTGGTACTGCCATCGCCAACACCGGCAGCCGCGGCCCAACCGAGCGCGGCTGAGCGCGTCAAACTTGATCCATCGTGGAAAACGCGCGTCGGCGACTGGTTCGATCGACCCGAGATGCTTGCGCTCGCCGATTTTCTGCGCGCCGAAAAGCAGGCGGGAAAAATCATCTATCCGCCCGGCCGGGAGATTTTTGCGGCACTCGACACGACGCCGTTCGAGCAGGTCAAGGTCGTCATACTCGGCCAGGATCCCTATCACGGTCCGGGACAGGCGCATGGTCTTTGCTTTTCAGTGCGCCCGGGCGTGCCACCGCCGCCATCGTTGGTGAATATTTTTTCCGAGATCGAGCGCGATCTCGGCCTGCCACGTCCCGATCACGGCTGCCTGCTGGCTTGGGCGCGCCAAGGTGTGCTGCTGCTCAACGCCGTGCTGACGGTGCAGCACGCACAAGCTGCATCGCATCAGGGCAAGGGCTGGGAAGGGTTCACCGATGCGATAATCGACCATCTCAATCGGGAACGCGAGGGTCTCGTGTTCATGCTCTGGGGCAGCTATGCACAAGCCAAGGGCAAGCTCATCGACGGTCGACGCCATCTGGTGCTGAAAGCCCCGCATCCATCACCCCTATCTGCCCATCGCGGGTTTATTGGCTGCGGCCATTTCAGCCGCGCGAACGCCTATCTGGTTGAGCACGGCAAGACCCCTATCGACTGGGGCCTGTCGGATACGGCTGCTCTCAGCTGAATCGCCGGCAACGGCGCGGTCGCCAATCTATCCAGGAAACGCTTTTCACACAACGAGTTGGTGGAATTCCCCCCGGCTTCGTGCGCTCATTCGCCAAATGCGGTGCTGCATTTCCAAGGGAACCGTAGTACTATACTCGTCAGTTCAGTTATACCCTGTCGAGCTGGCCCGGTTACCGGTCGCGCGAGGGAACTTGTTCTTGCTTTTGGCACTCTCACCCCGACTCTGCCAAAGTCATTCGCAGGAGATCCGTACATGAGCCATGCGTTGGTTGCCAACAATCTTCCGATTCCGAGCGCGCTCGGAAGTCTCGATGCCTACATCACCGCCGTTCACCAGATTCCGATGCTGAGCCACGCCGACGAGCAACAGCTCGCGCGCAGCTACGCCAACAACGACGATCTCGACGCCGCCAAGCAACTGGTCATGTCGCATTTGCGTTTTGTCGTACACGTCGCGCGTGGTTATTCCGGCTATGGCCTGCAACTTGGCGATCTGGTCCAGGAAGGCAACATCGGGCTGATGAAGGCGGTCAAGCGTTTCGATCCCGACCACGGCGTACGCCTGGTGTCCTTCGCGGTGCACTGGATTCGCGCGGAAATGCACGAGTTCATCCTGCGTAACTGGCGCATCGTCAAAGTCGCCACGACCACGGCGCAGCGCAAGCTGTTTTACAACCTGCGCAAATCGAAAAAACGCCTCGGGTGGCTGAACGCCGAAGAGGTCAACACTGTTGCACGCGAACTCGGAGTACCGGCGGCAACGGTGCGCGAGATGGAATCGCGCCTGAGCGGTCGCGACGTCACCTTTGATGCGCCGACCGACGATAATGAAGATGCTCGCCCGTCGCCAGTTGCCTTCCTGGTCGATGACGGTGCCGGTCCGTATACCGAGGTCGAAACCGAATCCGAGGAACAGGCGAGTCTGTCCACCTTGCACGAAGGGCTGGCTAATCTCGACGAGCGCTCTCGCGACATCATCCAGCGCCGCTGGCTCAACGACGACAACAAGGCGACCTTGCAGGAGCTTGCCGACGAGTACGGCGTGTCCGCCGAGCGGATCCGTCAGGTCGAAGCGAACGCGATGAAAAAGATGCGCGCTTTGTTTGTCGCCTGACTGATCGAACGATACTGCTACGACTTGAAACGGCCCCGCGAGCGGGGCCGTTTTTATTTGTGCCTAGATCACCCCATTTCACCAGGATCGACATCAAGCGACCAGCGCACTTTGCGTGCAGTCGGCAAACTGCGCACACGTTCCATCCATTCGGCTAGAAAGCTCTGCATGGCCGGGCGTTCGTTGCTTTCGATCAGCACCTGGGCGCGGTGTGCGCCGGCACGACGCGGCATCGGTGCCGGTAGCGGTCCGTGCGCGTGCACCGTCTCGCTATCAACTTCCGCCAGAGCGGCCTGCAGAAAGTTCTCAACCGCCTTGGGCTGTTTTGCTTCAGCGCGCAGCAACGCAAACTGCGCAAACGGCGGCAGCGCGGCGGCGCGCCGCTCGTCGAGTAATCTGCGCGCCAATGGCGGATAGCCGCCGTTGACCAGGGTCGTCAACAGCGGGTGCTCGGGATGCTGGGTTTGCAGCCAGACCTGGCCCGGCGCGAGCGCGCGCCCGGCGCGTCCGGCCACTTGAATCAATAGCTGACCCAGCCTTTCGCTGGCGCGAAAATCGACACTGAAAAGACCCGCATCGACATCGACGACCACGACCAGGGTCAGATGCGGCAGGTCATGACCCTTGGCCAGCATCTGGGTGCCCACAAGGATGCGCGGACCGGCATCGACGAGTCGGTCGAGCAACGCGTCGCGCGCCTGTGCTCCGCGCGCCGTATCGCGATCGATGCGCACGATCTCGACGCCCGGAAAGCGCGCAACCAGGGTTTCTTCCAGGCGCTCGGTGCCCTGCCCTTGCGGCGCGAGCGCAGCCTCACCGCATTGCGGACACGCCGCCGGCATGCGCTTGTCGGCGCCACAATGATGGCAGCGCAGACGTGCGCTGCCACGGTGCAGGGTCATCGGTCGATCGCAGCGTTCACACACCGCGTGCCAGCCGCAGTTGCGGCAATGCATCACCGGCGCATAGCCGCGCCGATTGCGGAACACCAGCGCCTGCTCGCCGCGCGCGATGCAGGCCTTGATCGCGGCCAGGGAAGTCTCGGCAAGTCCGTGATCACAGCGCGCCGTGCGCAGATCGACGATCTTCCAGGTGGGTGGCCGCGCCGGGCCAGCGCGTTCGGTGAGTGTCAGCGCGCGATAGCGGCCACTCGTGACATTGGCCAGCGTTTCCAGTGCCGGCGTCGCCGAGCCGAGCACGATGGGGACGCCGAGTGCCCGCGCGCGCACGATCGCGAGATCGCGGGCGTGATAGCGGAAACCGTCCTGTTGCTTGTACGAACCATCGTGTTCCTCATCGACGATGACAATGCCTGGCTGCGGCAGCGGCACGAACACCGCCGAGCGCGTTCCGAGAATCACCTGCGCATCGCCGCGTGCAGCGCTCAGCCATGCGCGCGCGCGCGCGCCCTCGGACAATCCCGAGTGCAAGCTCGCGATGGGCTGCCCAAGGCGCTCGCTGAAGCGACGCAGCATCTGCGGCGTCAACGCGATCTCGGGCACCAACACCAGAGCCTGACGACCGCGCGCGACGACGTCCTCGATCAGGTTCAGGTAAACCTCGGTTTTGCCGCTGCCGGTCACTCCATCGAGCAAAAACGGCGCGAATTGCCCGGCCTGCGCACGTACCGTCGCCACAGCAACTTCCTGTTGTGCGTTGAGCGGCGGACCGGCAATCCGCGCGCGCTGCGCGTCGATGTTTCCGAGCGTGCACACATCCACGTGTTCGCGCGTACGCAGAACTCGTGCGCTGCTGCCCCAACCGGGAAGAATCTGATCGAGCTCAGTTGTGCGGCGAGGGCCGTCGGTCAATAGCTGTAACAAGGCATCGAGACGAGTTCCTTGCCGCCGCGTCGGGTCGCTCGCCGCGACTCGCCCAAGTGCAGTGAGCGCGAGCGCGGGTTCGCCAGCGCGCGGCAACGGGCGAGCCGAACGCAGCACGACCGGCAGCGCGGTTTCGAGCACTTCGCCAAGCGGATGCTGGTAATAACGCGCCGCCCATTGCAGGGTCGCGAGCAATTCGGGTGTGAGCAAAGACTGCTGATCGAGCACATCGATGATCGGCTTGAGTTTCGCGTTCGGCACGTCCGACTCGGCCGCGATACCCATTGCAATACCGACAATCCGGCGCGGACCGAGCGGCACAACAACGCGCGCCCCTGCGGGTGGCGCAGGCAATCCCGCCGGCAGCTCGTAGTCGAATAATTGCGCCAGCGGAATCGGAATCGCAACGCGGAGAATTTTCGCCATATGCCAACCATACTATCGATCTGTAGCGACGCCTCGGCTGTTTGCGAGATTGATGCTGTGATCGACAAGCCAGATCTGCAGCAGGCTGGCAGGGCGATCGAATCGGCGCGTCACCGACTTAGCGTGTACTTGTTACCTGAGTGTTACAAAGATCACCCAAGTCACCGACTTTGCGAGGCTTTTTTCCTTATCCACATTCAAGCGGTATAAGTCTGTGGATAAGTGTCCTGGGGTGGCGAGCGGAGCGCGTCGTTACGGGCTTGGGGTCACCTTGGCCAAGGTTTAAGCAAATTGTAATAATCTTTTTTATTCAATGACTTGACGAGGTCATGAAGTCGCAAATTTGGCCATCCATATCAAGTCCGTAGCCGCCAGCAAGACCCACGTCACCTGTGCACAAGATAGGTTTACAACACCTTGAAAACCGGGACTTTCTGCGCTGGCTTTCGGATTATGCCGGCATCGCTCGACATGTTGAAACCGTACTGTCATCCAGTCCTGTGCGTGTCCTTCAGGCGATTGCCAAGCCGATTACGATGGCAGCTGCGAGACCGAGCGATAGCATGAACGTGTAGCACAGTCCGATGAAACAATACTTGAGAACGGTGAGAAACCAGCCCTGCCGATAAACCCGTTTCTGCATGATCACAAGGTAGAGCGGCAACCAGATCCAGGCGGCCACAATCGCGTAACCCGTCGCCGCAGCCAGTGCTGGCGCACTGGTCGCAATTGCGTCGCGCAGCATGTGCAACAAGGCCAGCAGCAGCAGCGACTGGAAGATGAATGCGTGACTGTGCAGCGCGACCATGAGGTGTTCCATATACAACCGGCGCTTGAAGATGTAGATAATCTTGAGCAGCACGGCGAACAGCGGCATCAACACGAACAGAGTCTGCGGCAATACCGAAAACATCCCGGCGACAACTCTCGATGGCTCATGCCGCGCCTGCTCAATATTCGAGCGTATGTGGCCGATCGTTGTGTTCAGGCGCGTATTCATCGCATCAGGCAGCCAAGACACCTTGACCGGATTGCTCTTCTCGTCGAACGGTCGCCCGTCGATATCGAACAAATTGAAATCCGACTTTGTTGATGCCTCCTTGGAAGTCTCCGAGGCTGGTCCGGGTGCGGCCGCATTGGCCTGCAACTCCTTGATGCGCCGGTCGGCCTTTTCCTCCACTTTCTTGGCGGCACGTTCGATTTCAGCGCGCGCCGAATCCGGTATTCCGGGCGCTTTTTTTGCTGCATCCATACCGACCAGTGCGGCTTGCTTGCGCTGCTCGACTTGCTCGACCGTGTGCGCTACCCCGATGTCGCTGCTGCTACCGAGGCCATCAAGCTTGATCGCGTTGTCGAGCTGGGTGACGTTCAAGCTCGATTGCACGGCGAAGAATGCGATCACGCAAAGAAAGAAAAACAGCCGGAACGGCGTCACGTAACGTGCGCGACGCCCGGCAAAATATTCGGTGGTCAGGAAGCCCGGACGCAGATACAAATCCCACAGCGAGCGGAAGATGCGCGAATCGATATTGAACACGATATCGGCGATATCGCTCGACACTTCGTGCAGGCTGCGCACCATGCTTTTTTCCGGCTGGCCGCAGGTATAACAATACGCACCGAGCAATGGCGCACCGCAATTGCCGCAAACATCCGGCGGTGGGTGCGCATCGAACACGGCATCCGCTGCGGGCTCGCCTGGCAGGGTTTGCAGTTCGGCATTCATCGCGACGCTCGGCTACACTCGCGCGCCGCCGAGTCGGCTACATCCTTTCCACGATAGCGCATTCTCGTGCTCATGCCTGCCATTCTACCCATCGATCGCGCTCGGCTGACGCGCGAGCTGCGCGCCAGCGCCAATCTTGCTGCGCCGCTGGTGCTCGGGCAGATGTCGGCGATCGGCATGAATGTGATCGATACCTTGCTGGCCGGACACCTCAACGCGCATACGCTCGGCGCGGTCGCGCTCGGGACCAGCGTATGGACCTTGGCGATTGTCTGTGCGATTGGCGTGATGATGGCGCTGCCGCCAACGGTTGCCCAGCTGAGCGGTGCCGGACGCCGCGAGATGATCGGCCCAATGTTTCGGCAGGCACTGTGGCTGGCGACCGGCATAGGACTCGCGATCGGACTTGCGGTGCATTTCGGCGGGCGCTGGTTGCTGGAAAGGATCGGCGTTGATCCAGCACTGGTCGACGATACCTCGCGCTTCCTGCACGCGATCGCGTTTGGTGCGCCGGCTTTGACATTCTTTTTTGCCCTGCGCGGACTCAGTGAAGGCCTTGGACTGAGCCGTCCGACCATGTATTTCAGTCTGCTCGGCCTAGCCTTGCTCGGCCCGGTCGGCTACGTGTTGATGTACGGCAAGCTCGGCTTGCCGGCGCTTGGCGCGCTCGGCAGCGGCATCGCCACTGCGCTGGTGTTGTGGGTGCAGATGATTGCGCTGGCGGTCTATCTTGGCAGACGTCACTACTACCGCGATCTGAGGCTATTCGCACGCTTAGATCGGCCTGATCCGCGAGCGATGTTCGATTTGCTCAAGATCGGAATTCCGATGGGCGTCGCGGTGTTCATGGAAGCCAGCCTGTTCGTCGCGGTCGCACTGGTCATGGGCCGCCTCGGCACCGATATTGTCGCCAGTCACCAGATTGCGGTAAATGTCGCCTCGCTCGCCTTCATGGTGCCGCTCGGTCTCGCGATGTCGACCACCGTGCGGATCGGCAATGCAGTCGGGCGCGGTGATCCTTCCGGCGTGCGTTGGGCGGCCGGAGCCGGTTTTCTGCTGACTCTGCTGACCCAGTCGATTTCCGCCGCGATTCTGTTTGCCGCACCTGCGGCGATCGCGTCGTTGTATACGCACGATGCCGAGGTGATCGCCGTCGCCGCGCAATTGCTGGTGCTGGCTGGTGTATTCCAATTGTCCGATGGCCTGCAGGTTGCTGCCAATGGCGCACTACGCGGTCTCAAGGACGCGCGCATGCCAATGCTGCTGACGACGATTGCGTATTGGGGGATCGGAATGCCAGTCGGCCTGTGGTTGACGTTTCCCGGCGGCTTTGGTGCGCGCGGCATGTGGATGGGCCTGATTGCGGGCCTTACCGTCGCTGCAATCCTGCTCGGCTGGCGCTTCTGGCGCACGGCGCTGAGCGCACCTATTGGGGACGCTCTGAACAAATCCGTGCAGGCGGCATGACGATCATCCCGTTTGCGCGTTTGCGAAATCCGCTAGGCTGAGAGCCCGGTGGGAGGTTCGTTCCCGCGTTGGAGAGCATGATGGTCGAAAAAACGCGCGGGCCGTTCACCCGCTTCGTTGTTGGCATCTGGAACGCGGTGAATTTCACCCGACAGTTGGTGTTCAACCTGATTTTTGTATTCGTCTTGATCGCACTGGTCGGTGCGTTGTTTGCACGCCATCCTACATTGGCGCCGAATACTGCCCTCGTACTCGAGCTGCACGGCAACATCGTCGAGCAGTACAGCGCCGATCCGACCGATCGCGCAATCAGCCGCGCCCGCGGCGACGAAATCCGCGAAGTGCAGCTGCGCGACGTTCTCCGCACGATCGCCGCTGCGATCGATGACAAACACATCGGCCGCATCGTACTGATTCCCGATGACATCGCGGCCGGTCCTTCGACCTTGCGCGAGATCGGCGCGGCACTCGATCGTTTCCGTGCCAGCGGAAAACCGGTGACGACCGTGTCGCGCGGACTTGACCAAGGCCAGTATTTTCTTGCTGTGCATTCCGATCGGATCCTGCTCGATCCGGAAGGCTCGGTGATGCTGCTCGGCTACGCCAACTACCGCAGCTATTTCAAGGATGCTCTCGACAAACTCGGCGTGGACGTCCATCTGATCAAGGTCGGTGCCTACAAATCCGCTGCCGAACCCTACGTGCTGAACCAGGCATCGGATGCGGCGAAGCAGGCCGATCGTGAATGGATGGGCGATCTGTGGCAGGAATATCTCGGCGAAGTCGCGAGCGCGCGCAAGCTTGATGCGGCCACGATCACGAACGACATCGCCCACGCCGATGAACTCGTCGCCGCTCATCACGGGGATATGGCGCAACTTGCGCTCGATCGGAAGCTCGTGGATCAACTGGCGACGCGCGAACAGGCGCGACAATGGCTGCGCGACGACGGCGTGCCAGCCGATGGTGATACGTTTCGCCAGGTCGATTACAACGACTATTTGTCGATGTTGCCGCCTGAAATCTCCCTCGCGCAGCAGCAGGTAGCTGTCATCGTTGCGGAAGGCGAAATTCTCGGCGGCGACCAACCACCCGGCACGATCGGCGGTGAGTCGACGGCACGTCTGATCCGCAGCGCGCGCACAGACGATTCAGTAGGCGCTGTCGTATTGCGAGTCAACTCGCCGGGCGGCGATTCCGATGCATCGGAACTGATTCGACGCGAAGTTGCGCAAACGCGCGCAGCAGGCAAACCCGTCATCGTGTCGATGGGTGACTACGCCGCCAGCGGCGGTTACTGGATTGCGATGAATGGCGACGAGATCTGGGCACAGCCGACCACGATCACCGGCTCGATCGGTATCTACGGCTTGCTTGCGACGATTCCGGAAGCCCTCGACAAGATCGGCGTCCGCACTGACGGCATCGGCACGACCCCCTTGGCCGGCGCGTTGGATATCCGCCGGCCGCTGTCGCCGCAGGTCGAGTCGATTTTGACGAGCATCATCGGTCGCGGCTATCAGCAGTTCATCACGCGCGTCGCCAAGGCACGCGGGCGCACGCCCGAGCAGATCGACGCGATTGCGCAAGGTCACGTATGGACCGGCAATCAGGCCAAGGAGCGCGGCTTGGTCGACAAACTTGGCGGGCTCGATCAGGCGATCGCGGCCGCCGCCGCGCGCGCAAAGTTCGCACCCGGCTATGCGGTGCGCTACGTCGAACCCGCGCTGTCGACTTGGGAGCGCATCGTGCTGACTCTCGGCAACAGCAACGCGCTAGCCAGCGCAATCGGTGCCAGCGGACTGCGTCTGCCGCTCGCGTGGATTCCGTCCAGCGAACTGCGCCAGGCGCTGGCGACGGCGGAAGCACTACGCGGCAAGCGGTTCAGCATGTTTGCGCATTGTTTTTGCGATCTGCATTGAGCGCAGTGCAGACTCAGAATCACCGAATCGCGACTACAAAAATCGCGGCCACAAAAAAAGCCGGACGCTGATGCGTCCGGCCTGATCTTGATGCGCTACTAATCGGAGTGTGGATCAGCAGCGCGCCACTCAACTACATTTTCGCAACAGGGTTGACGAAGCAACCGTTGTCGATCTTACTTCTTGCTGACCGCTTTCTTGACAACGTCGGCCTGCTTGGCCATGTTCTCGTTCGCCATTTCAAACGAACCCTTGACCAGCGAACCGATCGCCTCGTTGGTCTTCAGCGTGACGCCGAAAACTTCCTGGCTGGTCGCATACAACTTCTCGGCGGATTCCTTGGCAAGCTGGACGCCCTTCGGGAAGAACGCCTTGGCGGCTTCCAGGTCACGCACTTCGCTGGCTTCCGACAGGAACTCGGCGGTCGCGCTCATGCGGTTTTCGAAGGTCTTCAGCTGCAGGTCGGCGATGCGCTCGAAACCGGCCATCGTCAGGCTCTGGAACTTCATGGCCATATCGGCGTAGTTCTTGCCCATGGCCAACATCTGCGAATTCATCTGCTCAATCATGGTGGTGTGTCCTGTGGATTAGTGGGGATGGACGCCACTCTACCAGCATGATTGTTGCGATGCAACATATTTTCTGTTTGAATTTGATAAATAATATTTAATTTCAACTAAATCATATATTTATGATGGATTAACCAAGATCACGGCGATATCGCATATGCAGCATTTGTATCCGTTCTGGCTAGACCGAGCAGTGCTGCGCGGGCGTCTGGGTCGGCATTTTCGCCTACCCAGACCGCCAGCAAGCTGCGATTGAACTCGATCCCGGTCAAGCGACCGACCGATTTGCCGTCGACAAAGAAGAACAAGCCGGCGTCGGGCTCGTAGGAAAAACTCCACGCGTCACCATGCTTGACCGCAGGCAATAGCGCCAGAAAGTGTTCGACACGCGGCCCGATGCGGAAATAGGTATCCGGCGCGGTTGCACTCTGCAACTCGTCGCGCCAGTAGGCGCGCACCTTCGCAGCATCGAGTTGGGTCGGTTGCCATACCAGGTCAAGCTGGTACGCAGTCAAGCCGTCACTGAGGTCCTGGTCGCCATGCCGAGTTGCCGGCAGGCGTAAGGTCGCGACGTAAAACGGCACAAAGTGATACTGGTAAGTCGCCTGCCCTGCCAGCGGCAAGCGCTGCGATACGGCCGCCGTACCCGTTGCCTCGCCTTCCGGTTCGGCAGCGAAGACGGCAGAAAACGACATCGCAGCGGCCAGACCGCTGGTCAGAGCAAGCAAAAGTGATCGAAAACGCACAAAAAACCCTCGATTCGCTGATTCGGGACGCTATGCACTCGGCCCGGAATAGCTGCATCCGGACGTGCAGGTCTCGTGTATCACGATCCGTGCCAGCAACGGCAGAGTCGGGCTCAGCGCATCCCATATCCAGCGCGCCAGATTCTCGCTGGTCGGGTTCTCCAACCCCGCCAAATCGTTGAGATAACGGTGATCGAGCGCCTCGAACACCGGCGCGAATGACGCCTTGATATCGGCAAAATCAGCGACCCAGCCCATCTGCGCATCCACCGGCCCGCGCAAATGGACCTCGACTCGAAACGAATGCCCGTGCACCCGCGCGCACTTGTGCCCGTCCGGTACATTCGGCAGTCGATGCGCTGCCTCGATCTGGAATGACTTGAAAATTTCCACGGTGCGCGCTCGTAGCGGTGGACGGGGGGATGAAGTGTACGGAAATTGGGAGGATCGGCGTCGATGCGTCGTTCATCGGTCGGAAATCAAGGCACTTTCGCCTAGGCCCATCTTCAAGAAATCGACTTTGATCGGCATATTCGCGGGACATGCCGATAGTACGGAGCGCTCGGCCGGGAGAGAAAATTGGCGGCGTCTGCTTGCTGAATGCCCAAAATGGGTATTAACATGCCCACTATGGGTATAGTACAAATCAAGTCGTCCACCGTGCCGCGCGTGGCCGAAGGAAACATAGGTCTTGCCGACGCGCTTTTCACGCGTACGCAGCAACGCGTTCTCGGCATGCTCTTCGGTCGCCCACAAACCACGTTCACCATCAGCGAACTGATCGCCGCCACCGGCGCAGGATCTGGCGCTGCGCAGCGCGAAATTGCCAAATTGGTCAAAAGTGGATTGGTGACAATGCAACGCATCGGCAATCAAAAAAATTATCAAGCCAATCCTTACGCTCCTGTCTACGAAGAACTCGTCGGCATCATGCAGAAGACGGTCGGAATGGCCGAGCCGCTACGCGAGGCATTGGCACCACTGACCGACCGAATCCATGCCGCCTTCGTCTATGGCTCTGTCGCCAAGCGCAACGATACTGCCAACAGCGACATCGATCTGATGATTGTTTCCGACACGCTGACCTATGCCGATGTCGTTGGCGTGCTGCACCCATTGATCGCGCGCATGGGTCGCGAGATCAGTCCGACGATCTACTCGCGTGCCGAATTGGCGAAACGCATCGCCGCCGGCAACGCCTTCCTCACCCGCGTACTTGAGCAACCCAAACTCTGGCTATTTGGAGGTATAG
>JBDTOS010000038.1:0-13839 GCA_039933095.1 Dokdonella sp. | reverse complement strand
CTATCGAAGATCCCGCCTAGCGTGTCTCCGATCTGCCCAAGGATCTGGTCCATACCGCTGGTCGGAAGCCTCCGTTACGACGTCCGGCGCAGTGTAGCAGGGGTCACGATGACCCTCAGGCGCGTCGGACCGCGGTCAGACGTCTGCTGCCACCGGAACGTGACGGGCTTCGACGAGGTCCAGTACGCCGGCCGCCCCGAGCAGGACGCCACCGACGAAGATCGCCATCACGCCCGGGCCCGCACCGAGCGGCCCGAAGAGGTACGGCCAGCTGAGTCCGACCAGCAAGCCGCCGAACGTGAGGCCGACGCAGCTCGTCCGGATCCAGGTCGGGATCGGATTGGCGACGATGGCGAGACCGAGTGCCGCCGCCAGGCCCAGCATGACCAGGACGTGGCTCGGGTTGGCGACGCCCCACGAGTCGAAGTAGGTGCCGACCCCCTCAGCCCCGATGACGGTCCGCGACCAGGGCAGCAGGAACCCGAGGATGGCCACGGCCGAACCGACGATCATCGACCACCCGGCAGCTGCCTCGAGCCAGCCAGCCTCGACGTCGTCGGACGGGATGTCGGCCATGCCGGGGACTGGGGCTGCGGCCGCGACGAACTGGACGTCCGCCTGGGCAGGCATCGGCCCAGCGAACGCCTGAGCGCGATCCAAGGTTGTGGCGCCTTGCCACATCGAGGTCGATCCGGCCATCGCGTGCGCCAATCCCACGGTCGCGAGAGGGCGTGGGGTGGCGGACGTGATGCCGGCCCACACGCGGGCGGGCATCAGCAGGGCGCTCGGCGCGGCTCCGGGCGGGATGTAGGCACCTGCCGGCGGCGGGGTTAAGCAGCGGTTAGGCCACGTCCAACTGAGTCATTTGACCCACGCTGCCATCGCCGGCGATCCAACGTGGTCAGCGATGCAATCAGTCCCGATTCGTTACACTTGCCGAATCGCACTGCAACACGACTCCCGATGTCCCGAATCGACAGCCTGCATGCCTTGAGTGAATTTGCCCCGCTGGCGCAGCATGAATTGGAGTTGATGAGTGCGCAGATCATTCCCGCAGGCGCTGCGCTGGTTCTGCATCCGCGCGATGCGACCCATTTTCCGATCTTGCACTGGCGCAATGGAACCTGCGCACGAGCACGAATCGACGGCGATGAATTGGTCGGCGATATTTCCGGCGACATCGGTCACCTTCAGGCCGACGACGAGAGCTTTGACATCGTCGTTGTGCAACACGGTGCCGAGATGCTCCGTGCAACGGACGAACTGATAGCCGAGATCGATCGCGTGCTGGCCGCCGACGGTCGTTTGTATTGGTTTGGTCTGAATCCACTGAATCCGTGGTGCGTGATGAAGCAGGGTCGGCAGCGCGTCGCCCGCAGCGAAACGGCTGCGGATCGGTTGTATTTTCATTCGGCGCGAAGAATCGAGAACGAACTCGGGCGATGCGCAATCGTTGTCGACAAGTCGATTTTTTTTGGCGGCTGGTGGCCCAGAAATGGTGAGTTGCCGGATCGATCAGGCAACGGTGCGAGTCGCAATAATTTGTTCGACGGGCTGTCTGCCGCATACCTGCTGAGCGCGCGCAAACAGCGTGCAGCGCTGACGCCGATTCCACCGGCGCGCTTGCGTCCCCGCCTGAGTGTTGCGGGCGGACTCGCCGCACCGGCGAGCGGTCGAATTGCCGCATGACATCGGCGACAACGGCACGTATCGAGGTTGAGTTGATCACCGATGGCGCCTGCATCGGCAATCCCGGCCCCGGCGGTTGGGGAGCTTTGCTGCGCAGCAAGGGCCACGAACGTGAGCTTTGCGGCGGCGAAGCGGATACGACGAACAATCGCATGGAGCTGATGGCGGCGATTGCCGGTCTCGAAGCCTTGCGTCGACCGAGCAATGTGCAATTGATTACGGATTCGCAATATGTGCAGCGTGGCGTCGAGGAATGGCTTGCCGGGTGGAAAGCGCGAGGCTGGAAAACCAGTGCCGGGCAAGCAGTCAAGAATCGTGATCTGTGGGAGCGACTCGCTGCCGCACTGGTACCCCACACGGTCCGCTGGACGTGGGTGCGCGGTCATTCCGGACACAACGACAACGAGCGCGTCGATGTGATCGCGCGCGCTGCCGCAGAGGCAATCCGGAATGGCACGGTGCAATCCGGGACAGAAAAATCTGCATAAGATCGGATTGAGATCAAATGAGACGCGAATTTTCATGAGACCTGAGCTTCTATGAGACCCGAGCTTCTGTGAGACAAGTAGTCCTCGATACCGAAACCACCGGCCTCGAAGTCGGCAAAGGCCATCGCATCATCGAGATCGGTTGCATCGAGTTGTGCGAGCGGCGTCCGAGCGGCAGACGATTTCACAGGTTTCTCAATCCCGAGCGTGCGATCGACGACGGTGCGATGGCCGTGCATGGCATCCGCAATGAAGACCTTCTCGACAAGCCGCGCTTCGCCGAAATCGCCGATGAATTTCTTGCGTTCATTGATGGTGCTGAGGTAATCGCGCACAACGCGAGCTTCGATGTCAGCTTTATCGACGCCGAGCTCGAACTACTCGCGGGCGGGCACGGCACCCTCCGCGACCGCGCTGGGGTGCTCGACACGCTTGCCCTTGCGCGCGAAACCTGGCCGGGTCAGCGCAACAGTCTCGACGCGCTATGCAAGCGCCTCGGTATCGACAACAGCCAGCGCGACCTGCACGGCGCCTTGCTCGACGCGCAATTGTTGGCAGACGTCTATCTGGCGATGACGGCCGGGCAGGGCGATCTTGGTTTCGGCGGCGATAGCAGCGCGCGAGAAGCGATAAATCGCGCCGAATACCGGATTCCCTTGGATATCACATTGCCGATCAGGCGCGCCGACAATACGGAAATCGCGGCACACGCTGCGCGCTTGTTGACCATCGAAAAAGCGGGCAAAAAACCTGCGCTCTGGCAGCAGCTTGGTTGGGAGTAGCGTCGCCTGCCGGGTTCGCTGTGTGCCGGAGTCGCCCTTGTCCGCCATACGCTAACCAAACGCGGTTAGCGTGCATCCAAGCGTCATGAGCATGGATGAAGAACATTGCCTCGCCGCTGCCCGGCGCGGCGATCGCAGTGCGTTTCGGCCACTCGCCGAAGCGCATGCACGCCCATTGTTTGCACTATGCATGCGTATCACGCGTGATTCGATGCTGGCCGAAGACGCTGTGCAGGAAGCATTGTTCAATGCCTGGCGTCATCTGGCGAACTTCGATGGGCGGGCCAGCTTCAAGACCTGGCTGCACCGGATCGCGGTCAACGCCGCGCTGGAGCAGTTGCGCCGGCATGGAACGCAGGTTCTGGCTAACGAGCAAGGCAGCGATGACGAAAGCGACGATGACTTTCTCGAAACCCGAACCGACGCCGCACCAGGGCCCGATCAGCACGCGCAAGGCAGCGAGGTTGGTCGCCAGATCGAGGAGCAACTGGCGCGCATGAGCATGATCGAGCGCACCGCGTTCGTCATGCGTCATCACGAAGGCGAGTCGCTGGAAGCGATCGGGCAGACTTTATCGCTCAACACGAGCGCCTCGAAACAGGCGATCTTTCGCGCCGTGCGCAAACTGCGCGACGCTCTGCAACCGATACGGTGAACGCGATGAACACCATCAGCGACAACGAACTGATACTTTTCCACTACCGCGATGGTCTCGATGCCGCACGCGTTGCCGAGATCGAGAATGCACTGCTCGTATCAGCCACATTGCGCACGCGCTACGCGCAACTGCAACTCGTGCTCGATCGCGTCGACAGCCAGCCCGTGCCGGAGGCTGATGACCGATTTGTCGAGCGCATCTTGCGCAAGCTCAACGCGCGCATCGATGCGTCGCAGCCAGCGCCGTTGCACTCGGATATCGGCGCGCGCATCCGATCATTGCTGCACGCAATGTTGCAACCACGTCCAGCGTTCGCTGCGGCGTGTGTTTTGGTAATCGCAATCGGCCTCGGTTTCTATGCGGGCCGCTGGAGCGCACCGGAACCGGATGAAATTGCGCAGACCCGCGCCAACGCGATGGCAGCACGCGTGCTGGACGTCTATGTTTCCGAACACCTGCGCAGCACCGAAGGCTTGCTGCTGACCGCAGTCAACGGGGACGACTCGCCGATCATGGCCAGCAACCGCGATCTTGCCGCTGCACTGGTTGAATCGAACCGCCTTTATGCGCAGGCCGCGATGCGCGCTGGCGATACGCGACTGGCCAACTTTCTGCGTCAGCTCGAGCCGGTATTGATCGATCTGGCTAACCGATCGCCCGAAGCCGCCATCCAATCCAGCGACGGACTGCGCGATTACCTGCGCAAGACCGATCTTCTATTCCAGGTACGAGCGACGCAGGCGCGCATTGATGGTGCCGGCCAGCATCGCACCTGAGCCAATCAACAGGAGCTCTCATGCACACACCTCAGCGAACCCGTTTCAATCGGATCAGCCTCAATCGAACTGGACTCAATCAGGTCATTCTGCGTGCCGCGTTGGCAGCTGTTCTGTCAGTGGGCATAGCAGGCGCTTCGCTGACGGCGCACGCGGCCAGCAACGATGCGATGGCACCGACCGACAAGCAACTCAACCAGTTGTATTGGCAGGGCCAGGAAGCCTTGAGCAAATCGGATTGGACAAACGCGCTCAAGCGGTTCACCGATCTTGAGCAGCAGTTGCGCGAACGCGAACCGAAGAGCGCCGATGCGGCGATCTATTGGCAGGCCTACGCGTTGCTGCAGGCAAAGCGCGGCACCGAAGCGAAGGCGTTGATCGATCGACTGCATCACGACTATCCCGACAGCCGTTGGGGCAGGGATGCCGATGCACTGTTGCGCCAGAGCCAGCCCGCGTCGGTGCGGTCGGCCGCGAGTTCCGACGATGATGAGGAGATTGCCGAAGTCGCTGTCGAGGGTTTGATGAATGCGCCGCCCGAGCGTGCGTTGCCGTTGTTGAAGAAGGTGTTGCAAAGCCAACACTCGGACAAGGTCAAGAAACGCGCGCTGTTCGTCTTGAGCCAGCTCGACAGCGATGCTGCTTACGGTATCGTTGTCGATATTGCCAAGACCGGTAGTAATCCCGAACTGCGCGACGAAGCGATCCGCATGCTCGGCATTAGTGGCGAACCACGCGCAATCGAACGACTGCGCGAGATTTACGCCGGCAGCAAGGATGCAAAGGAAAAGCGCGCGATCATGCAGGCTTGGCTTATCGCAGATCGCAAGGACTTGATTCTGGCAGCCGCGCGCAATGAGGCCGATGCGGACGTGCGCCAGCAGGCGATCCAGGCGCTCGGTGTGCTCGATGGGTCGAGTGAGCTTAAGCAGTTGTTTGACAGCACACAGGACGCCGCAAGCCAGCGCAGCATCGTGCAGGCGTTCGGTGTCGCTGGCAACGTCAAGGAACTCAGCGCGATTGCGGAAGGCAAATACGCCGACGAGATTCGGATGGCTGCCGTCCAATCTCTCGGTATCGCCGGCAACGAAGGCGGAAGTGCCGTGCTCGTGCGCATGTATCCGACCGCAACCACGCAAGCGATGCGCGACGTTATCCTGCAAGGACTGCTGATTGCCGGGGACAGCGACGCAATGCTGAAACTGTATCGCCAAGCGAAATCTGCCGACGAAAAACGTGCCTTGCTGCGCATGATCACGATTGCCGGCGGCAACAACGCGCTCGATGTCATCGAGTCCGAATTGAAGAATTGAGGGACGACGCGATGAAAATAAAAACCAAAATCTTGCTGGCGCTGGTTCTGACGATGATCGCTACTGCGGCTGCGGCGAGCGAACAGGAACTCGAAAAACGCCTCGTGCAAAGCGAAGGATGGGTTGCGTATCAAGTGCCGATGACGAGCGAAGCCGGAACCCCCTGCTGCTTTGCCTGGCGCGGAGATGACCCGGTCCGCACCGGATGCGATCTCGATGGGAGGGAATGGAATATCGGTAACAAGAATCGGCATGGCAGCGGCGAAGGCTCCTTGTCCGATTCAAACAGGGCCGATCAACTGAAGGACGATCAACTCAAGGTCTACGTGCGCGTCAACCACGCACGCATCGAGAAAATCCGGGCGTTCGGCGCATCGTGCACGATCAATTCGGCGACACCGGTACGTATCGTCGACGCTGTCGATTCAGGCGACAGCATCGCGTTGCTGGCGCACATTGCAAGCGAATCGGCGAGAGAACCGCGCGAACATTTCGATGAGGCGCTGGCTGCGTTGGCGATGCACGCGCACGCTTCGGCAACTTCTACCTTGGCACAGCTTGCGGATGCAACCCATCCGCGCAAGCTGCGCGAGCAGGCGTTGTTCTGGCTGGGGCAGATGCGCGGCGCCGACGGTGCGCATATCGTCGAGCACGTTGCGATCAGCGATGGCGATGCCGATCTGCGTGCGCATGCGGTGTTCTGCCTGTCGCAATCGCATGGTACCGATGCGTATGTTGCAATCGGGAAGATCGCGACAAGCGATCCCTCCGATCACGTGCGCGAGCAGTCCTTGTTCTGGATGGCGCAGATGGGTGATGAGCGTGCAAAAACCGACATCACGACTGCGATCGAAAACGACCCATCGAGCCATGTGCGCGAACAGGCCGTGTTTGCGCTTTCGCAGTTGAAAGGCGAGCAGGCCGATGCTGCGTTGATTGCGCTGGTGCGTGGCGGCTATCCGCGCGAGATCAAGAAGCAGGCGCTGTTCTGGCTCGGCCAATCCGGTTCCGACGCAGCGATGAAATTCCTCGATGCGACGCTAGCCAAAACGACGTCGAGTGTTGCCGGCAAATAGTTGGCGCGTGCTCATGATTCAAAGTTATCGCGGGACAAGATCGGTTCGCGTCACGTCTCGGTCTGTGTGTGCGGCGGTGGGGTAGTAGCGGACCAGCATCTGGGCGACGCAGGCGGGCTTGCTGCCGTTCTCTATTTCGATTGTCGCCGACCAGTGCGCCTGCACGCCGCCGGCAACCGGGTCCAGCCGGTCAAGCACCAGGCGCGCACGCACGCGCTGGTTGGCGAGAACCGGCGCGGGCAGGCGCACGCGATCGAGCCCGTAGTTGATCGCCATACCGACGCCATCGATGCGCAGGCAGGATTCGAACAAGTAGGGCAGGGTCGATACAGTCAGGAATCCGTGCGCGATAGTGCTCTTGTACGGTGACTCTCGTCGCGCCCGCTCGGGATCGATATGGATCCATTGCTGATCGCCGGTCGCGTCGGCAAACAGTTGAATGCGGTGCTGGTCGATCAGCAGCCAGTCGCTCAGCGCAACTTCGCGGCCGACCCATGCGGACAACGCGTCGATGCTTTCGATGACCTGCATGGCGTTGCAATTCCCCGCTCAGACTGCCGACTGTCCGCCATCGACGGCCAATATCTGCCCGGTAATGTGCTTGCCCGCGTCGGAGGCGAACAGCAAAGCAGCGCCCTTGAGATCCTCGTCGTCACCGAGCCGATGCAACGGCGAGTTGCCAATCAACGCCTCTTCGCCAAGATTCTGAATGAGTCCCTGCGACATCCGTGATGGAAAGAAACCCGGTGCGAGCGCATTGACCGTGATGCCGTACTTGCCCCACTCGCCGGCCAGGGTGCGAGTGAAATTCACCAACGCGCCCTTGCTGCTGTTGTACGCGATCGTCTGCATCGGTCCGGGTGGATTGCCGCGCAGGCCGGCAATCGACGCGATGTTGATGATGCGACCGTACTTGCGCGGAATCATCGAGCGCTTGCCAATCTGCTGGGTCAACAAGAACAATCCGCGCATGTTGACGTTGAACACCTTGTCCCAGGCGTCGATCGGGTAGTCCTCAGCCGGCGCACCCCAGCTTGCTCCGGCGTTGTTGATCAGGATATCGACGTGGCCGAGTTCCTCGATCGCTGCATCGGCGAGCTTGGCGATATCGATGTCCTTCGCACTATCGGCCGCGAACCATGTCGCATCGATTTCCATATTTCCCAGGTGCGTTTGCGCCGCCTGCAATTCGTCGGTCTTGCGTGCCGACAACATCAGCTTCGCACCGTGAGTGCCGAGCGCTTCGGCCATTTGTAGCCCCAGACCGCGTGAGCCGCCGGTGATCAGTGCGGTCTTTCCGGTCAGGTCGAACAATGAAGTTTGCGTCATGATTTTTTCTCTCGGGTCGTTCCGTCGGAATATTGTCGATTCCAAACTTTAGCCAAACTCGGCTCAGGTGTTCTCGAACAAAACAGTCGGTCGGCGCGGATGTTGATTGGACTAACTACGCGATTGGGACATTGCACGCAAACGACCAGCCGAGCTCAGCGAGCGGGCGTGCCATGCGCGCGTGCTTTTTAGCTTGCGGACTGCTGGCAATGCCTTCCTCGACGCGCTTTGCAATACCCTGCACGATCGCGGCGAGACGAAACAGGTTGTAGGCGAGATAGAAATTCCAGTCGGCCGCGAGCGCACGACCAACGCGTTGTTCGTACATCGCGATGTACTCCGCTTCAGTCGGAATCCCAAGCGCACGCAGATCGAGACCGGCGAGGGCATTTGCCAGCTCGGGCGTCAGGTGCCAACTCATCAGATGATAGGCAAAGTCCGCCGCAGGATGTCCAAGCGTGGACAACTCCCAATCGATCACCGCCAGGATACGTGGCTCACTCGGATGGAAAATCACGTTGTCGATGCGATAGTCGCCATGCACCAGGCTAATCTGCGGTTCGGACTCGAGAGGAATATGTTGCGGCAGCCACTCGATCAGACAATCCATCTCGGCGATCGTGCCGATTTCGCTCGCGCGATACTGGCGCGTCCAGCGGTCGACCTGGCGATTGAAATAGTTGCCGGTCTTGCCGTAGTCGCCGAGCCCTAGCGCTGTGAAGTCCACTTTATGCAATTCGGCGATGACGCGATTGAGTTCGCCATAGATGGCGCGGCGCTCGGATGGATCCATGCCGGGTAGCGACTGATCCCAGAAAATCCGCCCATCGACGAAATCCATCAGGTAGAACGCGCGACCGATTACCGATTCGTCTTCGCACAGGCAATACATGCGTGCCACCGGCACCGCACTGCCGGCCAATAGTGACTGCGCGCGGAATTCGCGATCGATGGCATGCGCGGTCGGCAGCAAGTGCGCGATCGGGCCCGGCTTGGTCCGCATCACGTATTGGTGCTGCGGCGTGCTCAGCAGATAGTTCGGATTGGACTGGCCGCCGGCGCAGCGCGCGAGCGTGATCGGACCTTTGAAACCATTGATATGCGCCGACAGGTAGCGTTCCAATGCGTCCTGGTCGAAGGGACTCTGCACGTCAATTGTGTTGTCAGGCATGGTGCGGCACCTTAGGATGCGAAGAGCAGCAAGAACCCTGTTCCATCCTATGGAACATATCGCACGTTCAATCCGTCCGGAGCGCGCATGGATTTCGCTTATACCCCGAAAGTCGATGCCTTGCGAGCCGAGCTGAGTCGTTTTTTCGATCAGTGGATTTACCCGAACGAAGCGGCGTACCTGCAGGAAATCAAGCGCAACCGCGCTGCCGGCAACGCCTGGACTTCGCTGAGCCTCGTCGAGGAACTGAAACCGCGCGCGCGCGCGCTCGAACTCTGGAATCTGTTTCTGCCGCAGTCGCCGCGCGCGCCGCAGGGTTTGTCGAATCTCGAATACGCGCCGCTGTGCGAAATCATGGGCCGCGTGCTGTGGGCGCCCGAGGTCTTCAACTGCTCCGCGCCGGATACCGGCAACATGGAAATACTCGAACGCTACGGCAGCGAAGCCCAAAAGCAACGCTGGCTGGAGCCACTGCTGGCTGGTGAGATGCGCTCGGCATTCCTGATGACCGAACCAGCGGTGGCGTCGTCCGATGCAACCAATATCCAGTGCTCCATCGAACGTGCCGGCGACAGCTACGTGATCAACGGACGCAAGTGGTTTGCGTCGGGCGCCGGCGATCCGCGCTGCGCGTTGTACATCGTGATGGGAAAAACCAACTCGTCTGCGCCCAGGCATCAACAGCAGTCGATGGTTCTGGTTCCTGCCGACACACCCGGCATCAAGATGATTCGCCCGCTCCCGGTGTTCGGCTACGACGATGCGCCGCATGGGCACATGGAGATCGAATTGCGCGACGTACGCGTGCCGGTTGATAGCCTGTTGCTCGGCGAAGGGCGCGGATTCGAGATCGCGCAAGGTCGTCTCGGTCCCGGTCGCATCCATCATTGCATGCGCACGATCGGAGTCGCCGAGCGCGCGCTGGAATTCCTGTGCCGGCGCGTGCTGTCGCGCGAAGCGTTCGGCAAGCGTATCGCCGAGCATTCGCTCTGGCACGAGCGCATTGCCGAGGCGCGCTGCATGATCGAACAGGCGCGCCTGCTCACGCTCAAGGCAGCCTGGTTGATAGACAAGGTCGGCAACAAGGTCGCGCGCGCCGAAATCGCCATGATCAAGGTGGTCGCACCCAACATGGCCTGCCGGATCATCGATTGGGCGATACAGGCTCACGGCGCTGCCGGCGTGACCGAGGATTTCCCGCTCGCGAACATGTACGCGGGCATGCGCACGTTGCGCATCGCCGATGGTCCGGATGAAGTGCATCAGGCCACGATCGCGCGCCTGGAACTGGCCCGCTTTTCAGTGCAGGGCGATGCCTGATGCCAGCGCAATTGCAGAGTCCTTCCAGGGCACGTGATCACATCATCCCGATGCTTGTTCTTCACCAAATTTTGCAAATCAAAACGGCATTCCTCGTTTTTGTCTCTTCGCAGGGAAACGAAAGAAGAAATATCGCTGCAATGCGTATTGTTCAATTCCGAGCTTGCGCGTAGTGTCCGCGCATCGCTGAAACTCTCGGGGGGAGTCATGACGGACAGGTTGCGCGCGCCATCGATGAGTCGGCGCGATTTGTTGCGCATGGTCGGCGTGACAGCCGGCGCAGGCATGATGTATCAGGCGATGAGTGCGCTGGGTTACGCGAAGGAATCGCCATTCGAAAGCGTGCCGCAACTTTCCGGTGCGCCGCGCGGCACCTCGGTATTGATTCTCGGTGCCGGCATGGCCGGTCTGGTCGCTGCGTACGAACTGAAACGCGCCGGCTACAAAGTCACCGTACTCGAATACAACCATCGCGCAGGCGGTCGTGCGTGGACGCTGCGCGGCGGCGACGAGTACACCGAACTCGGCGGCCATCGGCAGAAGTGCGAGTTCGATAAGGGGCTGTATTTCAATCCGGGCCCGTGGCGCATCCCGTATCACCACTACGCGATGCTCGACTACGCCAAGCGCCTCAATGTGCCGCTGGAGCCGTTCACCCAGTACAACCGCAATGCCTACTTTCATTCGCATGCCGCGTTTGGCGGCAAGCCGCAACGCATGCGCCACATTCGCAGCGATTACCACGGCCATGTCGCCGAATTGCTCGGCAAGGTTGTCAATCAGGGTCAGCTCGATGCGGAACTGACCCACGAAGACAAGGAAATGCTGCTCGAATCGCTGCGCACCTGGGGCACGCTCGATGAGCAGTTTCGTTACAACGCGTCGTTTGCGGTCAGCACGGTGCGTGGCTGGGATGTCGAGCCTGCCGGCGGGCTGATGCCAAAACCGGTCGTTTCGACACCGATCACGTTGAGCGACCTCCTGCAATCGCAACTTTGGCAATACCTCATCACCGGCGCGGACTACGAAATGAGTCCGGCGCTGTTTCAGCCGGTCGGCGGCATGGATCGTATTGCGCATGCGCTTTACGAGGATGTCGCGCCGCTGGTCCAGTTCGATTCCAAGGTCGTCAAGATCGACCAGGACGAACACGGTGTCAGCGTGACTCATGTAGATGCCCGCAAAGGCGGAGCTCCGCGGCAAACGAAGGCCGATTGGTGTTTGTGCACGATTCCGCTATCGATCCTGAGCGAAATCGATATCAAGGTCGGCCCTGCAATGGCGGCAGCGATCCAGGCGGTCCCGTACGAGGCATCGGTGAAATTCGGACTGCAATTCAAGCGCCGCTTCTGGGAGGAAGACGAGCGCATCTACGGCGGCGTCACCTTCACCAATCTGCCGATCGGCATGATCGGTTATCCGATCGCCGGCATGAATCGGCCCGGCAAGGGCGTCCTGCTCGGCGGTTACGTGTGGGGCACCAACGCCTACGAATTCACCGCGATGACGCCCGAGCAGCGCATACGCAAGGCGGTCGAGCTCGGCGCGCAGATTCATCCGCAATATCCGACCGAGTTCGAAAACGGCATGGTGGTCGCGTGGCATCGTTCACCGTTCACCAACGGCTGCTTCGCCAACTGGTCGGACGACGCCCGGGAAAAACACTATGACAATCTCTGCCAGATCGACGGTCGCATTGCGCTCGCCGGCGAACATGCCTCGCTGATTCCGGCCTGGCAGGAAGGTGCGGTGCTGTCGTCACTCGATGCGATCAGTCGCATGCACCAAAAGATCGTCGCGGCCTAGGAGAAAACGATCATGTCCGTACCCGCATTGTTTTCGCATCGAATGATCTTGAGCAGCACGCTATTCGTGTTGCTGGCAATCGCCGCGCCGCTGTCGACGTTCGCCGATGAGCCGCCACCGTTCTCGCCGCCATTCGGTTTCTGGGCACCCGGTCATTTCGCCCATCACGATGGGGCGACGCTGTATCACGCGATCTGCCAGGGTTGTCACATGCCCGATGGAAAAGGTGCTGTTGGCGCGGGCTACTATCCAGCGCTCGCCGGGAATCCGAAACTCGCGAGCGCGACGTATCCAGCGCTGACTGTGCTGCAAGGCCGACATGGCATGCCGCCGTTTCATGCGTATTTGGGCGACGATCAGGTGGCGGAAGTCGTCAACTACGTGCGCACGCATTTCGGCAACAACTATTCCGACGCACTCACACCTGCCGACGTCGCCAAGCTGCGCTGAATCGTGCTGCGCTGAATCGTGCTGCGTTGAGTGGCAAGCGGCGGGAGAGCGAATGGCTCCGGCGCTGGTTTACCGTCTGCAATCGACCACAGACTGAGTTTGCAGATCACCGTCCCTGCTCAAAGTGGCCGCAGAATGGATATCGGGCTTGCCGGCCTCCGCCCATCATTGGGCCGACGCTGTCTGGTGCGCACCACTGATTTTGCAATCGTGACGCAGCGGTCACTTGCGTTGCCACAGCTGCGGAAAAATCCGCTCGCCGATGTCCGGGCGCGCGTCGTAGAACACCAGCATCGCCGTGTAGAGCGGCGGAAACGCATACAGGCCCCATCCGCCGAATTCGATCAACAGGAAGCACACGGCGACGTAGGTTGCGATCAGGGTTACCTGCGCCGCATAGGCAGCCAGAGATTGTCTGCGATCCTGCTGAAGATTGCCGACCACCGGCAATTTTCGCGACGGCGCACCCTGGTCGCCCAGAGTGGTCCGCTCCTCAAACAATTCCTGATACCGGACTGCCGCGAGCAGCGCCATTCCGGCAATAGGCACTAGCAGGTCTTTCTGGTTCAGCACAGTTGTCCATTCGATACCCGACGACCAACCGAGCATGAGCGCCGGCATGACGATCGGAATCATGATGAAGGCTGCAATGAAAGCGAGAAACGCGGCGACAACGACCACGGAAATCGCTCGCATGACAAGCCAGCGCGAGCGCGGATCCACCGTCGTGACATCGACGGCATCGCGCGTCGTGCCGACCACGAACATCAGGCCCAGCGACAGATTGAATGCGGTGAGTACGAGAAAGCTGGCGATCGAACCGTGCAGGAAATAAAGCGATAGCAGCGGTAGCGCGTGCCGCGCGACGTCGACCAGCAGATGCATCGCGGTTGTGCGGGGCACAGCAATCGCGACTGGCGCAGGATCGGCTGGCGCTTGCAACGTGTCCGAATGCTTGCCCATGAAAACCCTTGCTATGCA
>JBDTOS010000037.1:0-13956 GCA_039933095.1 Dokdonella sp. | reverse complement strand
CATGCCTCGTGCTGCTGGTCGGCGTACTCAGCGTCATGCATCTTGGCGGCATCGAAAACTACATCATCAAGCGCGACGGGCAATCGCTGCACGGCGCTATTTTTTCCGCTTTCGGCCTGTATCTGAACTGGTACGAGGGGCAAACCGGTTGGCTGCCGGGAAGCTGGGATGTGCTGTGGTCGCTGTCGATCGAGGAAGTGTTCTATCTCGGCTTTCCGTTGGTCTGTCTGCTGACCCGACGTGCGCGTTATCTGGTGCCGTTGCTGATTCTGCTCGCGCTGTCGTTGCCGATCTCCCGCGCGGCGCTTGCCAGCAACGAAATCTGGCAGGAGAAAGCCTATCTGCCCGGCATGGCTGCGATCGCTATGGGCATCCTCGCCGCGCTCGCCGTCGAGAAATATCGCATGGCGCCAGCGTGGATCGCCCGGGCACTGTGTTCGGTCGGTGCGATTGGTGTGCTGGCTGTGTTCTTCACGGGTCGCGAAGTATGGCGCGCGATCGGCAACGGCGGGATGCTATTGCTGACGTTCTCCGCAGCCTGTCTCATCATCGGTTTGCACTGGACTGCTGCGCGTGGTGCTTCAACGGCTGTGCCAGGCACGGGATGGCTGCGCTCGTTCGGCCGCCTCAGCTACGAGGTGTATCTGAGCCACATGTTTGTCGTCTTCGCGGTCGTTGCCGCGTTCAAGGCGAGCGGCGCTGGCATGGGTAATGGCTTTATCTGGTATCTGCCCGCCACCGTGTTGTGTTGGTTGCTCGGCGCGGCTATTGCGCGCTGGTTTTCCACCCCAGTCGATCGCTCCCTACGGCAAAGCCTGCTTAAGCCGGAACTCGAATCGCTGGCAAGCACATGAACTCATCGCACGGATTGCCTTGATCAAGGCTACTCGGTAGCTTGGCTATCAGGATACCCATGGTGCCACTCAGCAACGAGTCTGCCGTTAGACCCCGTAGGGCGCATCTCGGATGCGCCAGTTGCGATGCGCCGGTGCCGCATGCTTGTGGATTCTCCAAGCTTCAAGTCGTATCCGAGGCGCTCCACGTCGCATCCGAGATGCGACCTACGGCGCGCGGAACGCTACATGGAATCAACCTGCTTTTTTCTTCGCCAGCTTCAACCACGTATCAACAACCGTGTCGGGATTCAGCGACATCGATTCGATGCCTTGATCCATGAGCCATTCGGCAAGGTCGGGATGATCGGACGGGCCCTGGCCGCAGATGCCGACGTACTTGCCTTTTGCGCGCGCCGATTTGATCGCCATTGACAGCAGTTTCTTGACCGCCGGATCGCGTTCGTCGAACAGGTGGGCGACGACTGCGGAGTCGCGGTCGAGGCCTAGTGTGAGCTGGGTCAGATCGTTTGAGCCGATCGAGAAGCCGTCGAACATGTCGAGGAATTCGTCGGCCATCAGGGCGTTCGACGGCACTTCGCACATCATGATGATCTTCAGGCCCTCGCCTTCATCGGTACTTGCGCCCTGTTTGAGGCCGTTCTTCGCCAGCACCTCAATGACCTTGCGACCTTCGTCGAGCGTGCGCACGAACGGGATCATGACCCACGCGTTGGTCAGGCCCATTTCGTCGCGCACTTTTTTCATCGCGCGGCATTCGAGCGCGAATGCATCGGAGAAGCTTGGATCGACGTAGCGGCTGGCGCCACGGAAACCGATCATCGGATTTTCTTCGTGCGGCTCGTATTTCGATCCGCCGATCAGGTTGGCGTATTCGTTCGACTTGAAATCGGACAGGCGCACGATGACCGGGTGCGGCGCGAACGCGGCCGTTATCGTCGCGATGCCTTCGGCAAGCCGATCGACATAGAAGCCGACCGGATCGCTGTAACCGGCGAGGCGCGCGTCGATTTTCTGCTTGGTGTCGGCATCCTGCGACGCGTATTCGAGCAGTGCTTTTGGGTGCACACCGATATGGCTGGCGATGATCATCTCGAGCCGCGCCAGACCGACGCCGGCATGCGGCAGCATCGCGAAATCGAACGCGCGCTCGGGGTTGGCGACGTTCATCATGATCTTCAGCGGCGCCGGTGGCATGTGCTCGAGATCGGCGGTGATGCGCTCGAACTTCAGCTTGCCGTCGTAGATGAAACCGGTGTCGCCCTCGGCGCACGATACGGTGACCTCGCTGCCATCGGGGATCAGGTCGAGCGCATTGCCGGTGCCGACCACGGCCGGTACGCCAAGCTCGCGCGCGATGATCGCGGCGTGGCAGGTGCGCCCGCCGCGGTTGGTGATAATCGCGGCAGCGCGTTTCATCACCGGTTCCCAATCGGGATCGGTCATATCGGCGACCAGCACATCGCCCGGCTGCACGCGATCCATGTCCTTGATCGTGCGGATCACCCTGGCCGTGCCGGCGCCGATCTTCTGGCCGATCGAGCGACCTTCAGCAAGCACCTTGCTGTGTTCGCTCATGTGGAAGCGCTCGATCTGGGTCGCGTGGCCGCGCGATTTCACCGTTTCCGGGCGCGCCTGCACGATGTAGATGCGACCGGTCGCGCCATCCTTCGCCCACTCGATATCCATCGGGCGGCCGTAGTGTTCCTCGATCACGAGCGATTGTTTCGCGAGCTCCTGTACCTCGTCGTCGCCGAGGCAGAACCTGCTGCGATCGGCGGCTGGCGTTTCCTCGATGCGCACGCGCTCGCCGGGTTTGTCCGAATACACCATGCGCTGCTGCTTGGCGCCGATCTGGCGGCGCAGGATCGCCGATTTGCCGGCGCGCAGGGTGGGTTTGTACACGTAGAACTCGTCGGGATTGACCGCGCCCTGCACGACCATTTCGCCGAGGCCATAGCTGCCGGTGACGAACACGACATCGCGGAACCCCGATTCGGTGTCGAGCGTGAACAACACGCCGGATGCGCCGATATCCGAGCGCACCATCAATTGCACGCCGGCCGAAAGGAAAACGTCCTCGTGCGCGAATCCGTGGTGCACGCGGTAGGCAATCGCGCGATCGTTGTAGAGCGACGCGAAGACTTCCTTCACTTTCAGGATCACGTCATCGGCACCGGTGACGTTGAGAAAGGTTTCCTGCTGGCCGGCGAATGACGCATCGGGCAGATCTTCGGCGGTTGCGGACGAGCGCACGGCGACAGGGACGTCGGTTCCTCCGGCTTTCGTGCAAAGCTCATCGTAAGCATCGCGCACCGCGCGATCGAAATCGGGCAACAGCGGCGTGTCGATGATCCACTGGCGGATTTCCGTGCCGGCGACGGTCAGCGCCGAGACATCTTCGACATCAAGTGTTTTCAGGCGATCCTCGATGCGTTTGGCCAGTCCGCTCTGGGCGAGGAACAACTGGAACGCATGCGCCGTCGTCGCGAAACCACCGGGAACCGAAACGCCGAGTTGGGCGAGGTTGCCGATCATCTCGCCGAGCGAGGAATTCTTGCCGCCGACCTTGTTGAGATCGGACATGCGCAACGTATCGAGCCAAAGCACCAGTTCGCTCAAGGGAATCTCCGGATTACAAAATCTGCAAGGAATGGATGCGGGCGCGCTAAACCGGGACTGAAGCGGCGCGACCCGAATGAATCTGCCGATTTTCGGGCTTTGCGCCGGCAGGGGCAAGCCGCGCGGTCTCGCCGGCGGCACAGCCTCTGCGCGAAATCGCTGCTGCGTCTACACTTTGACGCTGTTTTGACCATTGGAGCGTGCATGCGCCGCACCGTTTTCTATATCTCCGACGGCACCGGCATCACCGCCGAGACGATCGGCCACAGCGTGCTGACCCAGTTCGACAGCATCGACTACGACACCTATCGCATTCCGTTCGTCGACAACGACGACAAAGCGAAGATCGCTGCCGAGCGCATTCGCCGCTCGTTCGAGGAAACCGGTGTGCGGCCGATCGTGGTCAACACGATCATGGATCACAAGCTCAGCGAGCGCGTCGCCGCAAGCGGCGCGTTGATTCTCGACGTGTTCGCGCCGTTCATCGGACCGCTCGAAGCCGAACTCGGCACGCAGCGTTCACCGCGCGTCGGCAAGGCGCACGGCATGACCAATTTCGCCGAATACGAATCGCGTATCAACGCGACCAATTACGCGCTGTCTCACGACGACGGCGTTGATGTGAACTACGACGATGCCGATGTGATTCTGGTCGGGGTTTCGCGCGTCGGCAAGACGCCGACCTGTTTGTACATGGCCCTGCACTATGGCGTGAAAGCGGCCAACTATCCGTTGACCGAGGAGGATCTGGACAAATTCGAGATTCCCAAGCGACTGGTGGCGCATCGCGAGCGTCTCTACGGTCTCAATATCGATCCCGTGCGACTTGCCCAGGTTCGCGAAGCGCGGCGGCCCGGCAGCCGCTACGCCAAACTCGAACAATGCCGACGAGAGCTCGATCTCGCCGACAAGCTATTCCGCCGCGAAAACATTCCAGTGCAAAGCACCACCCACACCTCGATCGAGGAAATCGCCAGCAAGATTCTCGCCCAGCTCGGGATCGAGAAACACATGTTTTGAGGCACATGTTCTGAAGCATCGGTCATGCCGCGCTGGCACATTTGACACCGATGCTATGATCCTCGCATGTCTGCCGTACTCGACAATCCGCGTTCCGTCCTGCCCAGCCGCTTCGCCTATCTGATGGGGCTGTATGGGGAGAACTATCATCGCCTGCTGCGCATGTTCGGGCCGCAGGAACTCGAAATCGGCACCTATGTGTCAACGATGGACGATCATCTCGATGTGCGGCTCGATGTACTTGAACGGCATCCGTACACGCTCGACCTGCGATTGACATATTGCTTTGTCGATGACGCCACCGGCGAGCTCGCGCCGTCGGCGCATCTGCGCATGTACCACGATGCCAAGCTTGCCGAAGTGTTGCACTGCCATACCGACAAGCGGCTCGCGCAGATGATTGGTCCGCTGCCGCCGGCAAAGACCGTGTTCCAGCGCCGCATGCGCATGAGTTCGTTCCTCAATCGCTGGCTGGAATACCTGGCCGAGCAGGGACATTCGATCGGCACGCTGGAACCGGCCAAGGCCTAGCCGTCAGCCTGGCGACTTACCTCTCTCCTCGATCGCATGCAAGCTCAGCGCATGCGACGGAACGATATCAGCGCTTGTGCACCCTGTCCCGGCAGCCACAGCAAGCACAGCGCGAACCAGATGCCGCCGCGCTCACCCGGCTCGCAAACGAAAGCGGCAATCACCAGAAACAGCGCTGCAATTCCAACGAATACCGCAAGCACATACCCCAGCACGCGCGCCGCTTTTTCGGCCAGCGACGGCTTAGCAGGTGTTGCATCGCGTGCCGGATCGTTGGAGTTGGCGTCGCCCGTTGTAGCCTCCGCCGGAGCGAGCAGATCTTCGTAGCTGGTGCTCGCTCCAGATCGCCGCACGATTTCATCGGCCAATTGCTCCGCGTGGCGCCAGCTCGGCGCGAAGAAGAATGCATCGCCGTGCGCGGTGCGCAAGATGTAGCAGACCTTGTTCATGACCACATTGCGTTCGCGCACGTCGATCGCTCGAATCTCGCTCCAGCGCACCTTCGCGCTCAGCAGCATCCACGGCATCAGCGTCGTGTTGCCCGGACGCGGCAAGGTAAACTCGACGCCGTCGCCGCTCAGTGTGATATGCAGTCTGCGCGAGCCGATTGCTGTCAGCAGCACAAACACAGCAAGCAGGCCATTGAGCGCGCCGGTCAAGCTGACCCATGGCCAATCGAAACCTGCCGCGTAAATCACGACTGCGGCGACACCGAACAGGACCACTACAAGCGCTATCTGGACCCAGAAATACATGCGTGGTCGATGGACGGTGGTGATGGAAGGAGCAGGTATCGTCAAGGTCAACATCGTCGGTTCCACAGCGAAAAGGATCGGCTTGATTCCTGTATGCGTAAAACAGTGCTGTTGTGGCTCATCTGCCGGCGAATTTCGTCGCATCCTGGAAGTCATGCGGACATCGGCGCCGCGATTGGCTAAGCTCATGGCCTCGATTCAACGGGGCGAATCCATGAACGCGTACGATTTTTCCGCAACCACGATCGATGGCACGCAGCAGTCGCTGAGCGCCTACAAGGGCAAGGTATTGCTCGTTGTGAACGTCGCCTCGAAATGCGGATTCACACCGCAATATGAGGGGCTCGAAGCACTCCAGCGCAAGTATCGCAACGACTTCGCCGTGCTCGGATTTCCATGCGACCAGTTCGGTCATCAGGAACCCGGTGACGAGGCCGAGATCAGGCGCTTCTGTTCGCTGACCTACGACGTGAGTTTTCCGATGTTTGCCAAGATCGATGTCAATGGCAACGACGCGCATCCGTTCTGGCAATGGCTGAAAAAGGAAAAATCAGGTGCGCTCGGTCTCGGCATGATCAAGTGGAACTTCAGCAAGTTCCTGATCGGTCGCGACGGCAAGGTGATCAAGCGGTACGCGCCGACTGATACGCCAGCATCGATCGAGGAGGACATTATCGCGGCGTTGGGGTAGCAGTTTTGTCCCCTCTCCGACGCTGCGCGTCGACTCTCCCTCAAGGGGAGAGTGGAAAGTCAAAAGGTCGCGCGTTGTTCTAGCCCCTCGCCCCTTGAGGGTGAGGGGTTCGCGTAGCGCGTACGCTATGCATTCGCCGGATCGGCAAGCCCTGGCCCCTCGCAAACGGATTGCATGAGGGGGCCCGTGCAAGGTTAGTGTGTAGAAGACGGTGGAGTGCGCGCGGGAATGGGCACGTTGCACAGGTCGATACGTCCGGCCGGAACCTTGTACCAGTCGTCACGGCGATTGCGGCGTGATTCGACCAGGGCAGTGAATGTCGGTGTATCGGTGCGCAGCACTTCGAGCGGTGTGCGGTCTTTCGTTGGCACGTCGGCGGCAATACGAATCGACTTGACCGCTGTGCGTTGCTCGGGTTTTTCGTAGAAGCCGAGCGGGCCGGTTCCGCGCGGCAGCGCAGACAGCCATTCCATGCCCTGCACGACGCGCCCGACCACGGCGATATTGCGGTCGAGCTGGCGCGGCGCATTGCCGATCACGACATAGAGCTCGGCTCCGCTGCCCGATTCCGGCGCGACATCGCGCCCGACTCCAACCATGCCGTAGCAATGCGCCAGCCACGCCTGGTTCGAGTTCGAATCGCGCGCCGCCGGCATGCTGTCGACGAATCCGGCCTGCGGCGCAAACACATCGCCATCGGGCAAGGTCGTGAACGCAAGCCCGTTCGCGTTGCGTGTGAACTCAGGTGGTAGCGTTTTCTGCGCAGACCCAAGACTGCGCGCCTTGCCATCCTCACCGGCTTCGGGATCGCCCCATTGGGTAACAAAATTGTCCTGTACGCGCAGGATTGCCAGCCCGTCGAAATAGTGTTCGCGCGCCAGTGTCTTGATATTCGCGACATGCAGTGGCGCGAACGCCGGCGCGAGTTCAATGACGACTCGTCCCGCCGCAAGATCGAGATACAAGGTGTTGTCTGGATCGAGCGCGCGCCAATCCGTGACACTGGATTCGGTGAGCACATCCTGCATTGTCTTGCCTTTCGCTTGTGCAGGGGGTGCCTCGGGTGGATCGGATGCAGTTGGCGCAACTGGCGCAACCGGTGCTACGGGTGCGACTTCGGCAACGGGTGCTACCGGAGCGATAGGCGCACCCGGCGCTACCGATCCGATCGGTGCAACGGGCGCCACTTCTGCAACGGGTGCAACCGGGGCGATCGGTCCAACCGGCGCGATCGGAGCGACATCCGAAACAGGTGCAACGCTGGCACACGCTCCGAGCGAAGCGATTAGCACAGTGGAGGCTGCAACTCTGATCGCGGTGCGGGAAAAGCTCGATGAAATCGGCATTTCAGTTCCTTTCGTCAACCAAACATCGAGTCCGGCATCGCCATCAAACTTTCAACGCCGGAATTGATCGCCGCGAAATGCATCTGCGTGCGCGGCAGAATTCGCGCGTAGTAAAAGCGTGCGGTCAGTCGTTTCGATTCCTTGAAATCGGTAGACCGCGCCGACGCATCCGCAGCGGCAACGCTGCGCGCCCAGAAGTAGGCGAGGGCGATGTAGCCGGAATAGAACAGGTAGTCGAACGCGGCGGAACCGACCTCATCGGGGTTCGCCATTGCGCGCTTGCCGATGCTCAGGGTCAGATCGCCCCATTCCTTCGCGCATTGCGATAACGGACCGATGAACTCCGTCAACGCCGCATCGCCTGCATGTTGTTTGCAGAATGCGTCGATATCGGTGAGGAAGTGTTTCAAGCCCGCTCCCTGCAATTGCATGATCTTGCGGCCGAGCAGGTCGAGCGCCTGGATCTGCGTGGTGCCTTCGTAGATCGTCGTGATGCGCGCATCGCGCGCAAATTGCTCGACGCCGGTTTCGGCGATGTAGCCGTGGCCGCCGAAAATCTGCACCGCATGGTAGGTGCATTCGTTACCGATTTCGGTCAGCAGGCCCTTCACGATCGGCGTCAGGAAAGACACCAGCTCGTCGCCGCGTTGGCGCTCGCCAGGATCGGCCGCGTGTTGCCCGATATCTTCCTGCGTATACGCGTACAGCGCGAGCAGGCGACCACCTTCGGCAAATGCCTTCTGGGTGAGCAGCATGCGCCGGATATCCGGATGCACGATGAGCGGGTCGGCGGGTTTGTCGGGAAACTTAGGTCCACTCGCGGCGCGCATCTGCAAGCGATCGCGCGCGTAGGCAAGCGAGTTTTGATACGCACGCTCGGTCAATCCGAGGCCTTGGACGCCGACCGCAAGACGCGCGGTATTCATCATCGTGAACATCGCACTCAAGCCCTTGTGCGGCGCGCCGATCAGCCAACCCTCGGCCGCATCGAAATTCATTACGCAAGTGGCCGAACCGTGGATGCCCATCTTGTGTTCAAGCGCGCCGCAGCGCAGCGTATTGCGCTCACCCATCGCGCCATCCTTGCCGACCTTGAACTTCGGCACGATGAAAAGGGAAATGCCTTTGACACCGATGGGCGCATCGGGCAGGCGCGCGAGCACCATGTGGATGATGTTCTCGGTGAAGTCGTGTTCGCCAGCGGTGATGAAAATCTTGGTGCCGCTGATACGGTAGGTGCCATCGGCATCGCGCTCGGCATCGCGCTCGGCCTTGGTCTTGAGCATGCCAAGATCGGTGCCGCATTGCGGCTCGGTCAGGCACATCGTGCCTGCCCAGGAGCCTTCGACGAGTTTTTTCAGGAAGACCTCGCGTTGCCAATCCTCGCCGTGCACCTTGAGCGCGGATGTCGCGCCGTGCGACAGCATCGGGTAGTTGCCCCACGACACGTTACCGGCGTCGATCATCTCCTTGATCGCCGCGCCAATCGTCTCGGGCATTTGTTGGCCGCCAAATTCAGTCGGCGCGGTCAGGCCGGACCATCCGCCATCGACGTATTGCGCATACGCTTCCTTGAATCCCTTCGGCGCGCGTACCTCGCCGGTCGCTTTGTCGAGCGTGCAGCCTTCGACATCTCCGTTCTGATTGATCGGTGCGAGCACTTGCTCGGTGAAACGTGCCGCTTCGTCGAGCACCGCGTCGATGATGTCGGGCGTGGCCGATTCCAAACCGGGCAGACGTTGAAACAGTTTATCGACGCCGAGCACGTCATAAAGATCGAAGCGAATATCGTTCAATGGAGCAGCGTAACGGGTCATGGCAATTCCTGTTTGGTTCGCTTATCGCCAGGTATTTGGCAGGCCGGGAACCGGCGACAAGCGACTGGAACGATCGAACTCGAAGTCCTTCGACGGCTCGCTCGTTATGATCGTGCCCTTGAGCTGGTAACCGAAATCGCCTGCCGGCAGCTTGAGGTTGGGCTTGATCGTGGTCGTCACGATGTCGGCGCTCTCGCCGACGATTTCGAGATTCGGGCTGACGCTTAACTCACCGACATCCGTATCGTTGATCGATACATGCGCAGTTACCGAACTGAATGTCATCGGCACCGTGCTGTAGTTCTGCACGCGAATCAGCAGTCGCCACGTACCATCCGCTTGCACGCTGAGTTCCTGGATGCTCGCCGTCGGCGGATTGATTCGTTTCACGGGCCCGCCACCGCAGGCAGTCAGCAGTGCGGTCAGGGCGAGCGCGACGACGATACGACGAAGCTTCATGGCGTCCTCAAACGAGCGTTCGAATCGGAAGCCTAGACTATCGAATTCGCCGAGTAGCGTCGAATCGCGGAATCCGGGGATCCTTACAAATCATCCGAAGGTTGCAGAGCCGGCACATCGCGCGCAAACGCCGTCCGCCGCACGATGAATTCCGCAATTGGAACCTGCCGCACGACGCGGCCCGCGCTCAGCCGCACGACTTCATCGGCGAGCGCACCGACCTCATCGGCATGATGAGTGACCAGCACGGTGAATACGCGCAACTCGCGCTTGAGTCGGCGCAGGTAGTCGAGCACTTGTACGCGAGCGTCGGCATGCAAACCGGTCAAAGGTTCATCGAGCAGCAGGGCGCGCGGATTCGACAGCAACGCGCGACCGACCGCCACGCGCTGGCGCTCACCGCCGGAAAGGTTCTGCGGCCGACGATTCAGTAGATTGGCCAGTTCCAGCAAGTCGACAATGGTGTCGAGCGAAATCCCGTTGATCGAGGGATCACTGTCGGCATCGCGTGTTGCGCCGTAAAGAAGATTCTGGCGCACGCTCAAATGCGGAAATAGCCTCCCGTCCTGAAACACGTAGCCAATTCGTCGTCGCTCGATTGGCATGCTGAAGCCGCGTTCGCTGTCGAGCAGCAGTTCGCCATCGATCGCGATATGCCCGGATTGCGGTGTCAGCAAGCCTGCGATCGCATTGAGCACACTCGTCTTGCCGGCGCCGGAGTTGCCGAACAGCGCCAACGTGCGCGCCTCGGATCGAAACGCGATGTCGATGTTGAGATCGCTGAATGCGTGGCGGAGTTGCAGCTCGATCATCGTTGATCCCGCTCCGCTCGTGCGCGGCCCCACGGCGCGCCACCAGCAATCATTGCTGCGATTGCTGCCGCCGCGAACGCGACGATCAGCGACACGAGCGCCAGCCGATGTACGCCGCCCATACCGTCGGGTGTGTTGAGCAATTCATAGATCGCGATCGGCAAGGTGCGCGTTTCGCCCGGTATGTTCGAGACAAAACTGATCGTCGCCCCGAATTCGCCGAATGCGCGCGCGAACGCAAGCACGCAACCGGCCGCGATACCACGCAGCGACAGCGGAAACGTTATCGTCGCGAAACGTCGCCATGCACCGGCGCCGAGCGTTTCCGCCGCAGCTTCAAGACGCTGATCGACGTTGTCGAATGCGACGCGGATCGACAACACCAGCAACGGAAATCCCATCACGGCCGCCGCGATCACCGCGCCTGTCCAGCGGAACGCGACTACGATGCCGATCGAGCCGAGCAACTCGCCAATCGGCCCATTGCGACCGAACAGCGCGAGCAGTGCATAACCGGTGACCACCGGCGGCAGGATCAGCGGAAGAAACAGAAGCGCCTCGATCAGCAAGCGGCCGGGAAAGCGTCGCCGCGACAGCAACCAGGCGAGCGCGAGTGCGAATGGCAACGCGCAGACAACGCTGATCAGCCCGACGCGCAGGCTCAACGCGAGCGCCTGCCATTCGTCGGGTGCGAGCGCAGTCATGTGGAAGTTGGTCCGCGTGCGCAGCATCGCCCATACGGCCACGTCGGCAGTAAAAATGCGACAAGTTGCGGGACGCTATTTCGGCGGTGCATCGAATCCATAGGCGCGACAGATCGCCTGTTCCGGTGCACTGCGCAACCGATCGAGCAGCGCGCGCGCTGCTGGCGAGTCGTGACCAGCGACAATCGCCGCCGGATACACGATTGGCGCGTGAGTGTTGGCGGGAAACGTCGCGACGATGCGCACGCTCGATTCCGACATCGCGTCGGACCGATACACAATCCCGAGCGGCACCTCGCCGCGTGCGACGAAATTCAGCGCTGCGCGAACATTGTCGGCTGCGACGATGCGCGATTCGATCGATTTCCAGATGCCAAGCTTGCTCAGCGCCGCCTTCGAATATTTACCCGCCGGCACGCTGTTTGGCTCACCCATGGCAAGACGCCCATCCTTGCCGAGCGCGTCAGCAAGATCGAATCCCGGCGCGATCGAAAACTGGGTAGCGCTGCCATTCGGCGCGATCAGCACCAACGCATTGCCAACCAGATCGACACGCGAGTCGGTAACGATCAACTTGCGCTCCGCCAGCCAGTCCATCCAAGCCTGATCGGCTGATATGAAGATAGACGCCGGTGCGCCAGCCTCAATCTGCCGCGCAAGCTGCGAACTCGCCGCGTAGCTCGCCTTTATCGTTCCTATCCAGGCAACATCAGGGCTGGCAATGATCTGGTCCAGCGTGAGCTTGAGGCTCGACGCCGCGAAGATCAGGGTGTCGTTCGCTTGGGCTACCAACGGAGCGAAAGTTATGCAGAGTAGCGCCAACAAACGGAAAACTGCGGTCAACGTAAGCTGTAAAGTCGACGAAAAGTAACCGCGCTTCATGTAATGTACTCCATGGCAGATGGCAGATTGTATTTGGCTTGCTAATCATGATGCATTAATGTTCACAGTACGAAATCTTTGCGTTCTTTGGGTGGACGGACACCATATTATTTTGGTATACAGACTTATAACTCAAATAGATCCATGTACTCAAATCAATGTAAACGTATTCTTGTCGGGGATTTGCCAAGTCCGCCCCAGTTTACTGGTTTCGTTTGCGCGCCACAAAGTGTAAACATCGGAACTCAGTTACTAAAGACTAGTCATGTGCGGAGGTGTCAGCAATTTCATGAGATAAAAAGTAATTTCTCAAACGTAGAGGTTTATCTAAAATTGTTAGAGGAGCAAACTCGCGAGCAAGATCCACTAAATTGGGTAACACCGAAGTTCGTCGCCGAAATCGTCCTAGAGCGAGAACGTTTGAGCATCGATCCACGCTTACCATCAAGACTTAGCGGAAACTTTGTGTTCACGAACGCCAGTCTGGCAGCGAAGTTCCGCGATGTATATCCCGGCGACGGACCGCGAGGTGTATACAAAGTCCGAGTCGTGGGTTGGTGGGCTCATGTGGAGATGTATTATTCTCAAGCGGATGATCTTCGCACAAGTGTTACGACATTCGGTAACGTGAAGTCTGCTATGCGAAAAGTTGTAGAGAAGAGTCGCAAGTATTGGAATGGGGAGTTGTCAGATCGAACATGGCCAGAAATTGTCGTTGACGGAACTGTGACGATTATCGAGCATGTAGGATAGGTTATCGATCTGAGCACCCCAAAGAAAACTATTTCGCCAGTGTTAGCAGAACCCATTCTTTGTCTGTTGGATTCGTGTTGATAGGTAGCAAAGTGACCTCGACGGGATACTTCGATGATGATGTGCTCTGTACAACACATTCGGCTAACGGCAAAATACGGCAGAATCCCTGCGATGACATCTCCCGCGTTGCAGGTTCTTCAAACCGTTTTCGGCTATCCGGCGTTTCGCGGCGACCAGCAGGCGGTGATCGAGCATGTGGCTGGCGGCGGCGATGCGCTGGTGTTGATGCCGACCGGTGGTGGAAAGTCGTTGTGCTATCAGATTCCAGCGTTGTTGCGGCCGGGCACGGCGATCGTGGTGTCGCCGTTGATTGCGTTGATGCAGGACCAGGTGCTGGCGCTGCAGCAGTACGGCGTCGAGGCGGCATTTCTCAATTCCAGTCTGGATGGTCTTGCCCAGCGTGACGTGGAACTGCGCCTGAGTTCGGGTGCGCTGAAGTTGTTGTACGTGTCGCCGGAGCGCTTGCTGAGCGAGCGCTGCCTCGATCTGCTCGCGCATGCCGACATCAATCTGTTCGCGATCGACGAGGCACATTGCGTGTCGCAATGGGGGCATGATTTCCGGCCCGAGTATCGCCAGCTGACGATTCTGCACGAGCGTTTCCCGGACATCCCTCGCATCGCGCTGACCGCGACCGCCGATGCGCC
>JBDTOS010000036.1:0-13989 GCA_039933095.1 Dokdonella sp. | reverse complement strand
GCGAGCGCGGAAGGTGCCTGGTTGCATGGCCACGATGGGCGGCGCTACCTCGATGCGGTGTCGTCGTGGTGGACCTGTCTGTTCGGCCATCGCCATCCACGCATCATCGCCGCGCTGAAGGATCAGCTCGACAAGCTCGATCACGTGATGCTGGCAGGCTTCACACACGAACCAGCAATCGGACTCGCCGAGGAACTTGTCCGCGTCACGCCGCCGGGGCTGGAGCGCGTCTTCTACGCCGACAACGGATCGAGCGCGGTCGAAGTTGCGCTGAAGATGAGCTTTCACTATTGGCGCAATCTCGGTCGCGGTGAGCGCACGCGGTTTATCGCGCTGACCGGCAGCTATCACGGCGAGACTCTTGGGGCCCTTTCAGTTACCGATATTCCGCTGTATCGCAAGACCTATGCGCCGTTGCTGCTCGAACCAATTCTTGTCGCATCACCGGATTGCTTTGAGCGTGCGGACGGCGACTCATGGGAAGCGCATTCGCTGCGACGCCTAGCCGATATGCGTGCCACGCTCGAGCAACATGCCGGCGAAACCTGCGCCGTCATCGTCGAACCGCTCGTGCAATGCGCAGCCGGCATGCGCATGTATCACCCGGCTTACCTGGGTGGCCTGCGCCAGCTTTGCGACGAATTCGACGTGCATCTGATTGCCGACGAAATCGCGGTCGGCTTCGGTCGCACCGGCACCTTGTTCGCCTGCGAGCAGGCAGCGATCACACCTGATCTGATGTGCCTTTCGAAAGGATTGACCGGCGGAACCCTGCCGCTCTCGGCCGTGCTCTGCACGCAGCGCATCTACGACGCGTTCTACGCCGACTACGCGAGCGGCAAGGCCTTCCTGCATTCGCACAGCTACACCGGCAATCCAATCGCCTGTCGCGCGGCCTGCGAAACGTTGGCGATATTCCGCGACGAACCGGTATTGCAACGCAATCGCGAGCTTGCCGCGCATCTCGGCTCGCGACTCACTCAGTTGCGCGACCATCCCAATGTCGCCGAGGTGCGCCAGACCGGCATGATCGCGGCCGTCGAACTCGTACGCGATCGCCGCAACGGCGAACGCTTCCCGGCAAGCGAACGACGTGGGCTGCGCGTGTATCGCCACGCTCTCGAACGTGGCGTCGTGCTGCGTCCGCTCGGCGATGTCGTCTATTTCATGCCGCCATACTGCATCACGCGCGACGAAATCGATTTGATGGTCGATGTTGCGATCGAAGGTATCGAACGCGCAGTGGCATGACCGGCTGCGAGTGACCAACGCGCCACCGGATGCGGCCAGCTTGCAGGCGCTACACTTGCGTCCCCATGCGTATCCCAAGAATTTTCGTGCCACACCCGCTCGCGTCGGGCTCGGATGTCGAGCTTCCGGTGCAGGCCGGCGAGCATCTGGCGCGCGTGCTGCGGCTGGAGCGCGGACATCCGCTGATCCTGTTCAACAGCGATGGGCGCGAGTATCGCGGCGAGATCGCTACATTGGCCAAAAGACGCGTGACGGCGCATGTGCTCGATACCGGAACCGAAGTGACTCGCGAAAGTCCGCTGCGTATCACGCTCGCGCAAGGCGTTGCGCGCGGCGAAAAGATGGACTGGATTCTGCAAAAGGCGACCGAACTCGGCGTTGCCCATATCGTGCCACTGATCGCCGAACGCACCGAGGTGAAGCTCGACGCCGAGCGCGCGGAAAGGCGAGTCACGCATTGGCAGGCCGTCATCGCGAGTGCATGCGAGCAATGCGGACGGACACGGCTACCGACTCTTGCGGAACCTGTGCGACTGGCAAATTGGGCGGCCGTACTTGGCGACGGAAATTCCGTTGTCGACGATGCCCTGCGCCTCGCCCTCGATCCTGTCGGCGAACATCGTCCGCGCGATACCCGCATCGCGGCTTCGATGATTCTGGTTGTCGGTCCGGAAGGTGGCTTGTCGGAATATGACCTGGCGACGTTACGGCTGGCCGGATTTGCCGGTTTACGGCTCGGCCCACGCATCCTTCGCACCGAAACGGCCGGCCTGGCCGCGATCGCGGCGCTACAAGCGATCCACGGCGATAGTTGATCGCGAGCGGAATAGATCAAAACATCACTAAGCGGCCAGCGCCTCGGTAATCATGTCCTCGATCGTGCCGAGATCGGGAATGATCGCGGCATCGTCGCGAATCAACACTTCGGCGAGTACGCCGGACGCCTGCCGATTCTCGTCGCCGGAAGGAACCAGCATGTCCTGGGTCACGGTAATCAAACGCGGGAAGCCTTGGGTCAGCACCGCCATGAATGGCAGTTTGGCGTCGCCGTTGAGCGCCTTGAGCACGGCAACCTTGGCGGTCGAAGATGGAACCTCCTCGCCCAGCCCCGCGAGTCGCGAGAACGACACCAGCGGCAAACTCCAGCCGCGCCAGACGATGCGTCCAAGCAGCCAGACCGGGGCATCGGCAACGTCTTCGGGTGTTGCATAGGCAATGACCTCGGCAACGGTCGCATTCGGCAGCAACAGCCGCCCGTTGGTAACCGGGATCATCAAAGCGCGGATTTCGCGTGCGAGTTCGGACATGGTTTGCGAAGTATTTTTCGAGTTCGTCTCAGCCAGCCTTGGTCTGATCGCGTTCGGTCATCAGCTTGCCAGCCAGTTCCCAAGGCGAGCCGAGATAGCTGACCGCACCAGTCTGACGCACTTCGTCGATCATCGTGCTGACGATGCAAGTGGACGGGTCCTGCGCGTAAATCGTGCCGCCCTTGTCGGAAAGGTATTTGCAGCCGGCAACGGCATCGGCAGCGAGTCCGGAAAAAATCACTGCGGTGGCATCGCGCCCGAACGCGTCGGCGACATCGGTCAATACCTGGTCCATCGAAGGCCCGGTCGAGAGCGCTACGGTCACGGTGGTCAGCGATACCGAACCCTGACGATCGACCAACACCCGTTGACCTGGCGGTATCGCCAGCACGTCGCCATGGGAAACGCGTTCACCCGGCACCGGCTTGCGCACGTTGAGCGGGGTCGCGCGCTTGAGCTGCTGTGTCAGCAGATCCATGAATTCTTCGCCAACATGCTGGACTACCATGAACAGCGCAGGATAATCGCGTGGCAAGGCACCCAGCATTTGCCGGATCGCCTCGGGCCCGCCAATCGACGCACACAGTACAATGACGCGTTTGATGCGGCTGAATGGCGTTGCCGTATCCAGGCGAAACTCATGACTTGGTGCAGTCTTGAGCGGTGCTGCCGGCACTTCTTCCTCAATCGGGACCAGTTCCAGCGAACTTGCGAATGCGGAAACTTTTGCGGGTGCGGTTGCTGACGCGGTGGGTTTTTCGCTCTCGATCTCAGCGGACGGTTCGGCCGCTATTTTCGGCGCTACCTCGATCGGTGCGAACGAAGGCGACAGAGCAGGTTTTTCGCCATCAAGCAAGGCATCGAGATCATCGAGCATCGCATCAAGCGTCCACTCGGATGCTGCTGGTGAAACCGGTTGCATCGATTGTTTGTTGCTGCCTTCGGCTGCAACTGTGTAGTGATCCGCTGCCGAATCTCTAACTGCAAAATCGATGCTCGAAAAATCGATGTCGTCAATCGCGCTGGCTGCCGGTTCGATCTCATCGACGATGCCAGGAAGCATGCTGCTGATTGCATCCGCATCGATGCGATCAGAGACGCCTGGATCGGCGCTTGGTAGATCGGTGCCTATTGGATCAGCACCTAATTGATCAGGGCTGAACGGATCAGAGACGCTCGCCGAATTCGCGCTGATCGGTATGTCGGTATCGCCAACGTTCCGTTGCGGGACCGACGTTGGTATCGGAGCACCCACCGAAATCGGCGGCGCAGCGATTGTGCCACCGGGTATGCTGAAATAGGCAGTCGGGTCCTCCGAGGCGAGAACCTTGCTAAGCCAGTCGTCGACGCCTGTGCTTGGCGACGTGGTAAGGCTGCCACTCGTTGAGCGTTGATCGCCATGACGGCGACGTGGTGCGAGTCGATCCGCGAGCGCCGCAATGGCCTCGTCGTTACGTGCCGCCTGGGTAACCAGCGGATCGCTTTCACCGGGTCGCGGTGGATCGAGGCCGATCTGCACATCGAGTATCTTGGCTGCGAGATGACGCGCCCACCTCGCATGATCTGAACCGGTCAATCCGCCGGACACCTTGCTGTCGTCGAAGACGAATCGATAGCGATCGTCGGCGGCCAGTTCGAAAATCGCATCAAAGTCGCTATCGTCGTCGTCGAGCGCCACAACCACGACCTGCGCGCCCGACTGTTCGAGTGCAGCGCTGTCAAATTCCGCTGCCGTGGATTCGTAGACAATCGGCGTGCCGAGCACCGTTACCGTCGCGCGCACACGTTTGCCACTATCGGCATTGCGCGCGATGAGGGCGACCTTCATGGTGATATCAAGACTCATCGCGGCTCGATCGGGTTGGCTCATTCAGTGCGTTGCGCATCGAGAACTTCATGCACATGGCGTAGCAAATCGACTTCCTGATAGGGCTTTCCAAGATAACGTTCGACTCCAATTTCAAGCGCGCGCTGACGATGCTTGTCGCCGGTACGCGAGGTGATCATGATGATCGGTACCCGGCGCAGGCGCGGATCGTTCTTCATATACACCGCAACTTCGTAACCGTCCATGCGCGGCATCTCGATATCGAGCAGCATCAGGTCGGGAACGCGATCCTGCAATTTCTCGACCGCATCGACGCCATCCTTCGCCGTCATGACTTCCATGTCATCGCGTTCGAGCACGCGCGTGGTGACCTTGCGCATCGTGATCGAATCGTCGACAACCATGATCAGCGGCAGGCGATTTTCGGCGGCATCCGGAGCGACATCGAGCAACTGCATCGACTCGGCAACCGCAGCCGGTGCCATGTTGACGCGCAGCGCCGCAGCTCGACGTACGAGCGGGGCGAGATCGAGAATCACGACGACCGATCCATCGCCGAGTATCGTCGCACCGAAGATTCCCGGAATCGAACTGATCTGCGGGCCGACCGACTTGACCACGACCTCGCGCGATCCGAGCACGGCATCGACGCGGATTGCGGCACGCTGCTCGCCGGTCCGCGTCATCAGCAATGGCAGTGACTCCTCGATCACTCGCGTTGCCGGAACACCAAGCAGCTGCGATAGTTCGTAGAGATCAAACTCCTCGCCAGCGTAACCATAAGTGGCATTACCTGCGGAGATGCGTTGCTGGTGATCTTCGCGAGTGATGCGGCTGACACCCTGCACGGCCGTCATCGGCACCGCATAGGTCGCTTCGCCGAGCTTGACCAGAATTGCCTGGGTCACCGCGAGCGTGAACGGCAGGCGCACCGTGAATACGGTTCCGCGCCCGACTTCCGATGCGATGTTGAGCGTTCCGCCAAGCAACTTGATTTCGTTGTGGACGACATCCATGCCGACGCCGCGTCCGGCCAGCTGGGTCACCTGCGTGCTGGTCGAAAATCCGCTTTCGAGGATGAATCCGTATAGATCGGCATCCGGAAGCTCGGCATCGGGCAGCAGCAGCTTGCGTTCGATCGCGCGCCGGCGGATCGCGTCGCGATCGAGACCGCGACCGTCGTCGGAAACCCGCAACACGACTTCGGTCGCTTCCCGGCTCACTGCAACCAGCACGATGCCCTCAGGTGATTTGCCGACCCGCACGCGTTCTTCCGGCGATTCGATGCCGTGTGTCAGCGCGTTGCGCAGCATGTGCTCGAACGGTGCCTTCATGCGTTCGAGTAGGTTGCGATCCATCTCGCCCTGCGCACCTTCCACTTTCAGTTGCGCGCGCTTGCCGAGTTCCTGAGCGGTCTGTCGCAAGGTGCGGCGCAATGTTGGCACCAGCGAATCGAACGGCACCATGCGCGTACGCATGAGACCTTCCTGCAAATCCGAACTGACCCGCGACTGCTGCAACAGCAATGACTCGGACTGGCGCGTGAGTTCCTCCAGCAAGCCCTGAATCGACACCAGGTCACCGACCGATTCGCCGAGCGCGCGCGAGTACTGCTGCAATTGGGAGAACCGATCCAGCTCGAGCGGATCAAAGGTCGGATCAGACAACTGCTCGGGATCGCGCTGGAAGCGCGCAATTATCTGGGTTTCGGTTTCGATCTCGAACTTGCGCAGCTGTTCGCGCAGGCGACTGACGGTTTGTTCGAGTTCGACCAGATTGAAGCGGAACGAGGACACCTGCTGATCGAGGCGCGAGCGATAGATCGACACCTCGCCGGCATAGTTGACCAGCGAATCGAGCAGATCCGAGCGAACCCGGATCATTTCCTGCGGCGCACGCGCCGGCTCCTCTTCGATGTCGGCTGCAAGTGGAGGCAGGCGCGGCGTTTCTTCTACCCGCACGATGTGCACACCGGTCTTCGCTGCCGGTGATGCTGCTTCCATTTCGCGCGGTGCGCGCTCGCTCTTGCCGACGACCTCGATCGGTCGACCAATACTCTGCCCGGCAACCAGCTGCTCGAAGCGGGCGATGGCATGGTTCGGCATCGCTATCGCCTGCTGCGCACCAATTCGCCGGATGAGTCCGAGCAAACAATCGTAGCCGCGTTCGAGCGAGTCGATGGCGAGACGATCCATGCGCCGTCGACCACTGTGAATCGCTTCAAGCAGGGATTCCATTGCATGACCAAGATCGCCCACCGGCGCAAGACCGGCCATGCGCGCACCACCCTTGAGCGTATGCAGGTCGCGTTGCAGGCTCGCGACCAGGTCCACCGACTCCGGCGAGTCGCGCAGCTTGGCCATTTCGGCATCGGAGTGATCGAGCAGGTCGTTTGCTTCCTGTAGGAAAACTTCCAGCAGATCGTCATCGATATCGGGCAGTTCCAGACGACCATCCGGCTGTGGGTCTTCCGGGATCGGCGGGATCTCTTCAACCAGCGCTGCTGCGGTGGTTGCAACATTTCTTGCGCTCTCGGTCGGATCAGTCGTGATGGGGGCGTCGGCCTCGTCCAACACGACATCCGCTGGCGCAGCGGCGACAAACTCAGGCTCGATTCCGACCTGATCAATTCCGACCTGATCAATTCCGGCCTGTTCGATTCCGTCCGGATCGATTCTGACGGATCCAATTCGATCAGGCTCGACCCATTCGGGTTCAATCCATTCCGGTACAGCCGACTCCGGCTCGGGTGGCTCGGGCACAGCTTCCGCCTGCTCAGTCGCTTCAAACGCGACCCGACTCTCATCGGCACTGTCAGCATCGACGATAGCGGCGAGTTCATCGGCGTAACTCGAACGCACGACTTCCGGCAGCGCGTCGCGGAGCTCGATCAGGCTGGCGGCAAGCACTTGCGACGAGGCCGGTATCGGTTCGCCGTTGCGCAGGCGGCCGATCACTTTGGCAGTCAGGTCCGCCGTGCTGTGCAGTGCAATCAGGCCAGCGATATCCGGTGTCAGCGCCGCGGCGTCGAGACGTTTGACGTAGGTCTCCAGCGGGCCCAGCACCGCCGACAGCAATGGAATATCGACGGTTGCCATCGTGCCATTCAGCGTGTGCACGGCGCGCTGCAAGGCCTCGGTTACCGGAATCGCATCGGGCTCGCAGGCGGCGAGATAGTCGCGAATGGTGGCGACATGCGTGTCGACTTCGGCCCCGAGCACTTCGAGCAGCGTTGCATCGATATGCGGTTGCGCGCCCGAGGCTTCGTTGCGGGGGGCGCTCGCGATTTCGTCATCCGTGGCGAGATCAAGGTAGATGCTTTCGTCGAGCGCGGTCCGGTCGAGAGGAGTTGAATCGATTGATATCGATTCGTCAGCAGCTTCGTCCTCAAACGGATCGAACGCGGCGGCTTTGGCGATCGCGGATTGCTCGGCATCGGAATCTACGTCGTCCGGCTGCAGCGCATGCGCCAATCTGGTTTCGTCGACAAACGGAGTTGGCTCGACAACTTCGACGTTGCTGGCAAGCCGATCAGCCTGCGCGGTCAGCGCCCGCGTATCAGTTCCGACGCTCGATTCTCCGCGCAAGTCAGCAAGCAGGCTGGGCAACGTCGCGACCGCTTGCACGACAACATCCTGCACGTCGGCGCTCGGCGCTATCGTAGCGTCAAGCACCCGATTGATCATGTTCTCGATCTTCCAGCCAAACTCGCCAAGTGCAAGCGCGCCGACCAGACGGCCGGAACCTTTCAATGTGTGAAACGAGCGTCTGATCGCGGCGAGCGATTCCATGTCGCCGAGGTTTGCGCTCCAGATTGGCAGCTCGCGGCGCAGATTGCCGATCTCGTCCTCGACTTCCTCGATGAAAATCTCGCGAATATCGTCGTCGACTTCGCTGGCATCGACCGGTTGGAAACCGCTCTCCACGAATGTGGTGGAATCAAAATCCGCTGTTGCGTCTGCTTCGAAATCTTCGGTTTCGGCAAGTCGCAGGCCGGCGATCTCGTGCGCGGCGGGAACCTGTGGCAGCGCTTCACCGACAACCAGATCCGCGAGACTGTCGCCATCACCGATATCGATGGCGCTGGTCAGCGTGTGATCAATATAGGAATCGTGTCCCGATGCAAAGTGCGTGAGCGGGTCGTCCTGCACATCAGGCTCTGTGTGGAAAGGAATATCGACCGCGCCGATGCCGCTGCTGTCGACATGCAGCAATTCGTCGCGTGGCAATGGCGGCGGCACCGGCCAGTAGCCGAGTGCAGCAAGTCCGGCACGAGTGACGTCGAGAATGCTCTCGCGACCGGCGCGCTGTTCGCGCGTCGCGTCGAGGTAGTACTCAATCGAGGCCAGTGCATCGGCCAGGTGATCCATCTGCTCCGCGCTCGGCACAACATGGTCGCGCAACAACTCGATTTCGATGTAGCGGGTGATGCCGGTCATCGCCTCGGCACCGTCGGCAAGACCAAGCATGCTGAGCGCGCCGGCGATTTCGTCGAGCAGATTCGGAATCGGCGAAACTCGGCTGTGATCCCACGGTGCCTCGATAAAGGCGACGACATCCTGCTTCGCCTGCTGCACGTTGGCCGCAGCTTCCCGCATCAGCGCGTCGAGAATCTTTCGCACTTCGGCACGCGGCAGTTCCAGATCGCCCGGTCGTTGCTCCGGTGCGCCGCTGGCACCGAGCCGCTCGATGTGATCGTCAAGCGAATTCTCGACGACCAGCAACGTACTGGCGATTTCGAGCAGGGTGGTCTCATCGACCGGTCGGCGGCCGGAACCAAGGTCTTCGATTACTTGACGCTGTTCGGTGATCAGGCGACGCGGGACACCGAGGCCAAGCATGCCGAGAGTATCGCCGACCCGATCGAGCACATCGGTCTGTGCAAGCAATTCGGTCGGATCGGCATCGCGACTGCGCAGGAAAATATCCAGCGCTTCCTTGACCCGCAGCAGATCGTCCTTGATTGCAACCGATACGGTGTTGAGAAGGTCGCGATTGTGACCCGCCATCGAACCTTCGGCGTGTTGCAATTCGCCTGCGGTGGGCAGCATCGTGTCGAGCCGGTAGGCTTCGCGCACGTCGCGGGCACGCGCGCCCTGCGCCTTGGAATGGGCGACGTAATACAACAGGCTCTGTATCAACTCGCGCGGCGGTTTCGAACAGAAACTGTCCTCACCAGCCTCGGCAAAACGCTTGATCTCGCGATCGATGCGACCGAACAGAAGTTTCAGGGCGACGCTGGCGTCGAGTCCGGCATCGCGCACGGTTTCAATGACGGCGGAAGCAACCCACCAAAGGCTGCGCGCCTCATGGTGGCTGGATTCGCCAAGCAGTCGTTCGAGGATTTGAATCAGACGGTCGAGCTGACGGGTGTCGGATTCGTTGCGAAACCACTTGAGTAGCGCGGTTTCATAACTCGCGCGCAAGCGCAGGGTCTGCGTGCGCGTGCTGACCGGCGCGACAGGCTCGGTCGCATCCGCTGCTTCCGGCGGCAATTGCGCTTCCAGAGATGGTGCGAACAATACCGATTCGGACAGCAGCTTCTCGCCACGACAGGCACGCAGATCGTTGAGCAGGGGCAACAGGACGATCGGGATATCCTTGTGCCCGCTCTGAACGCGTTCCAGATAGTTCGGCAGCTGCACGATGCCGCGCATCAGCACACCGTACGCGTCTTCGCGCTGCTTGATCTGATCAGCGAGCAGACCACGCGCGAGCAGTTCCATCTCCTCGCAGACCATCGCCGCGCCGTACAACTCGATCATTCGCAGCGCGCCCTGCACGGTATGCAGGTAGTTCGCGCAGAAGCGCATCAATCCCACATCAGCGGGATTGTCCACGTAGCCTTCCAGCGCTTCCTGCGCCTGCTTCAGGGTCGTGTCGACCTCGCGCTTGATCCAGCCGAGCCCGGTGAAATCGATGTTGTCCTGCAGTCTCATCGATCGCTCACTCGCGACGCGTCAGCCCGCAGTGCAACCGAACCGATGCAGGCGTTGAAAGTCGCCGCGTTGGCGGTCAGCGTGCTCATGTGGGCAACTTGAAGTCCGCAACGGAGCGACGAAGATCCGCAGCAAGCTGGGCGAGATTGCCAATCGATTCGGCGGTCTGGCTCGCACCGACCGAGGTCTGCGTGGTGATCTCCTGGATCAGGTTCATCGTGTCGGAAATGCTCGCCGTCGCGACCGACTGCTGGCTCGCTGCGGTCGAGATGCTGTGAATCAACTCGGCCAGATCGTTCGATACGGTCTGAATCTCTCCGAGCGCGAGTCCGGCATCCTCAGCCATTCGGGCACCGGAGACGACCTCGCTGGTGGTCTGTTCCATCGAGTTGACCGCCTCGTTCGTATCGGACTGAATGGTTTGCACCAGCGTCTCGATACGACGCGTCGAGGTCGAGGCGCGTTCGGCGAGGCGCTGCACTTCGTCGGCAACCACGCCGAAACCGCGCCCGGCCTCGCCCGCTGACGCCGCCTGGATCGCAGCGTTCAGCGAAAGAATATTGGTCTGCTCGGCAATTTCGTTGATCAATTCCACGATCGATCCGATCTCCTGCGACGATTCGCCAAGCCGCTTGATGCGCTTCGCGGTTTCCTGGATCTGGTCGCGAATCGAATCCATGCCCTGAATGGTCTGGCGTACGGTGGTTGCGCCCTTGCTGGCGATCGCCACCGAGCGTTGTGCGACCCGCGCACTCTCGGCGGATTTTTCCGACACCTCGTCGATCGACATCGCGATTTCGCTCATCGACGCCGATGCCTGGGTGATCTGGCGCGCCTGATGTTCGGCGGCATCGGCAAGATGCATCGCGGTCGCCTGGGTTTCCTGTGCGGAACCCGATACCTGCACGGCAGTTTCGTTGATCGTCGTGACCAGCGAGCGCAACGCTTCAATTGCAAAGTTGACCGAGTCTGCGATCGCGCCGGTGATGTCTTCGGACACCGTCGCGTGCACGGTCAGGTCGCCTTCGGCGAGCGATCCCATCTCATCAAGCAAACGCAGTATCGCTTCCTGATTGCGGTGATTGAGTTCGGTCGATCCGTGATAACGGCGTTGCTGATCGCGAATCAACGTGTAGCCAAGGATCAGCAGCAATGCGACTGCTATTGCCGCCGCAATCGCACCCAGCACCGGATTCGGCAGCCAGCGTTTGGTCGGCAGCGCATCGATGCTGTCGGCAAGGGTGCCGGCGCGCTTGAGCAGCAACTCGCTGTCGTTGAAGATCGATGCTGCGGCGTCCTTGACCGTGCCGAGCGCAGGCGCTGCATCGAGCATTTTCTGCACCGAAGAACCCTGAGTGGTCCATTGATTGTTGACGTCCTCGACGATCTGCAGCGCGTTTGGATTGTCGAGCTGGCGAATGCTCAGATCCGGCGCGCCGTTGATCAGACCCGACAACACCGTGCCGTAAAGACTCGCATCACGCGAGAATCCATCCTGCGCGGCGGCCGCACCCTGACCGCCTTGCAGGATTTCTTGCACACGTCGGATCATTCGGTCGCCAAGCAGCATCTGACGTGAGGCGATATATACCTGACCGGCACTACCGTTGCGGTCGGTCAGGATATTGACGACCTCGTTCATGCGCGAACTCAATAGCGGCATCTTTCCACTGAAATCAGCAGCCACGGAGTTAGCGTCGAGGATCGGTGTCTTCTTGTCGAGAATGCTCGCCGTATTCGTCGCTACTGGTTGCCACGCCGTGGTCAATGCCTGTAAATCGGGCGCTACACTGGTCTCGTTTGCATAGCCACGCACGCCGGCCTCGCTGTTGCCCGCAGTGAGGCTCTTGATGTGTGCGTCGATCTGCGATCGCGTCGCGGCGAGTTCCTTGAATGCATCAAGATTGCCCGATGCCGCTTCACCGGCGTATTTGGCGAGTTTCTGCGACAGCACCTGCACCTGTGTCGTCAACGCGACGGCACTCCGATCCTGGCCAGTGCGTACGTACAGCCAGCCGAAATCGAAGATCGCGAATGCAAATAAAACGCCTAGCAGGACAATCAGCAACCAGTTGCCGCCGAATCCTTCAAGCGTCGCTGCGAGTCGTGCGCGTTTAACCATGCGACTGCGTTTTCCTCTTCATCCGGTCACAGGGCTGCATGCTGGAATTCCTGTGCCCGCAGCAGTGTCGCCACATTGAACATGCCCCATTCGATGTCACCCAGACGGACCGTCTCGCGGACATAGCGTTGATAGCGTGGATCATTCTCGGGATGCGCCTCGCTGCGCTGGCCTTCGGTCAATCCGCGCTGTCCAAGGACCTCGTCAACCAGCAATCCGACACTACCGGCATGCTGGCGGACCAGCAAAATGCGACTGTTCTCACCGTGGATACTGGTAGCGTACGCGCCGGTTCTGTCGTCCGTAGCCGTGTCCTCGATAAACCTGCGCAAATCGACAATCGGCACCAGACCGCCGCGGATGTTCGCGATTCCGATCAGCCACGCGCGGGTCCCCGGCACCACGGCAAAATCCGGACAGGCGAGAATTTCACCGACCTCGGCGATGCTGCTGAGCAGGTGACGCGAGCCAATGCGAAAACCGATGCCGCGCCACATGCCTGCGGTGTCGCCGACTTCGGTCGTCGCCGCAGCGTGAGCCAGGCTGCGCCGCTCGTAGTCGGCAAGGGCCTCGTACGCGGTGCGCGGCGCGCTGCGAGTTGATGTCATCGCCATGCCGTGGCGCTCCGCTTATGGAGATCGCGCAGACGGGTTACGGCTCAACGCATGGCTGTCACCACGCGCTGCGCAACCGGTTCGGCTGCTGCCCGGTCGACGCATCACTTCAACTCCACATGCCGACGAATCGCGCCGAGCAATTCCTCTCGCGTGAACGGTTTGGTCAGGTACTGCTCAGAACCGACGATGCGCCCACGCGCCTTGTCAAACAATCCATCCTTCGACGACAGCATGATGACCGGTGTCGATTTGAACGTCTGATTATTCTTCAGTAGCGCGCAGGTCTGGTACCCGTCCAGACGCGGCATCATGATGTCGACAAAGATGATGTGCGGTTGCTGGTCGGAAATTTTCGCCAGCGCCTCGAAACCGTCGGTGGCGGTGACGACATCGCAGCCTTCCTTGCGCAGCAAGGTCTCGGCGGTGCGGCGAATCGTTTTCGAGTCGTCGATGACCATGACCTTCAGGCCGACGAGATTCACTGCCGGTGTGCCACCCGTCTTTGCATCAGCCATCGTGGTCCCCAACATGCTCAAGGTTCACCGGTTCGCTTGTGCCAGCGCGCTGCGGCGCGGGCAGCGTACCCTTCTATCCAACACTTCATAAGGCTGTCAAGTTGTTCGTGCAAGTGCATATAAACAAAGAAAAACCGATATGACCAGCGATTCGGCAACAAATTCACCAGCAAGGTGCCCGTGTAGTATAGGGCCTTGACCCGCCGCGAACGTGTCGGCACGCCACATTTATGCCATTCCGGGTGTCAATCCGAGCACCTGATACGGAGCAGTTATGACCCGCAACCTTGCCGTCTTGATGGATCCGATTGCCGCCATCAACGTCAAGAAGGATTCGACCTTCGCCTTGTTGCTGGAAGCGCAGCGGCGCGGCTACGAATTGCACTACATGACCGGCGGCGATCTCGCCC
>JBDTOS010000035.1:0-14207 GCA_039933095.1 Dokdonella sp. | reverse complement strand
CCCGTGGCTGCAGTCCATGTATTCGTGACGGCGTGGGCTGCGCATGGGAGGAATAGTGCGATGCTGAGCAAAGACGTAGGTGTGAGCGCACCGGAAAACCAACGGATTGAACGTATAAATAAAAAAACTCGGTGGCAGATCTTCATGGGCCCACTCCATGCGGATGATTTGTCCCGCGCGCAGGATTTGACGCGCTAGAGCGGTCACGTACTTGAGGAATTTGTAGTGAATTGATGAGGATGTTGTGATGCGCCGTAGAATGTCGCTTCGAGACGATCGGCAATCGAGCCGGTAGTTAAGGATCGAAGGGCGATGGCGTGAGCGGTACGACAAGGGACTACAGGTTTGGAGACATACGGGTGGAGCCGGAGGCTCACCGTCTGTTTCGCGCTGGCTTGCCAATCGAGCTTGAGCCCAAGGCGTTCGCCGTACTGCTGCAATTTCTTGATCACCCCCAGGAGTTGCTCGACCGAGATCGTCTGCTCGATGCGGTTTGGGGACATCGCCATGTCGGACCGGCGACGCTCAATCGGGTCATCGCGGTGCTGCGAAGGGCCTTGGGCGACGATGCCGAGGCACCGCATTACATCGAGACGGTGCATGGGCTGGGTTATCGGTTTGCCGTCACGCCGACGCGCTCGAACGGATCGACTGCAACCGAGTTGCCGCCGTCTGCAATTGTCGAGGTGACCCCGGCACGAGATCCTGCTGACGCCGTGGCGACGGCGCTTCCGAAGACGCCATCGCATTCGCCGGAATCGGCGCGACCTCCCGTGTGGATTCGTCGCGCGGCAATTGGCGGTGTCGCCGGGATATTGCTTGTCGCAATACTTCTTGTCGCATGGGCGCTGCATCGGTCGTCAGAGCCTCTCTCGGCAGCAAGCAGCGCTCTGGCAATAGCGGCGTCGCCACGCATCGCCGTCATGCCGTTTATCTCGCGCGATGGCGATGCTGATTTGCGCGCCGTCGGTGAGGGGCTTTCCGAGAGTCTCACGGATGCCTTCGCACGCGGTGGCGACATGCGCGTTGCCGGGCGTGAATCGGTGCTCGCGCTGGGAGGTGGGCAGGTCAATCCGCAACGGGTGTCCGATGCGTTGGATGTCGACTACGTACTGAACGGCGAGATTGTGTCGGTCGGTACGATCGTCAAATCGAGTATCGCTTTGCGTCGCCGTGGCGAGGCTGCGCCAGTTTGGGTCGATGAGCAGGAATCGCCCCGTGAGCAGTTGTTTCGCATTGTCGTGCCGTTGATCGATCATGTGCGGCAAACCCTGCTATCGGAAACCAGGCCGGTCACTGGCGTTCCCGATGTCGCGGTTTCGTCCCAGGATATCTACTGGCTGGGGCGTCATTACTGGTATCTGCGTACACCAGACGATCTGGCGCGAGCACTCGGCTACTTTCAACGTGCGGTCGCCGACAACCCGCAGTTTGCCCGGGCATGGTGTGGAATAGCCGACACCTACATGCTGCTCAATGAATACGGTTATCTCGGTCTCGACGAGGCTTCCACAAAGGCGCGCGCGGCGGTTGCACGAGCCAGGGAAATTTCTCCCGGCCTGGCCGATGTCGACGCGTCGGAAGGATTGATTCTCATGGGCGAACTGCATTTCGAGAGAGCGGCAACGGTACTCAAGCACGCGCTCGAATTGACTCCGGATCAGCCGGAGGCCGCAGTATGGTATGGCACCGCGTTGGCCTACAGCGGACATCCGCGCGAAGCGCTTGAACAGCACAGCAAGATCGAAAAGCTCGACCCGCTCAACCCGATCCTGCAGACCTATCTCGGTGTCGATCACTTGTTGTTGGGCGAACAACAGCTGGCCGATTCCAAATTCGAACGGGCGATCGAACTGAATCCCGACTACTCGGAACCGTACTGGGAAATTGCCTTGCAAGACCAGTTGCATGGGCGTATCGCGAAATCAATATCAGTGTTACAGGCCGCCGCTCGCCTGCGCGGCGCCAACGGCTGGGCGGCATCGAACAGAGCGTACGGTTTTCTGCTGCTCGGCGATGGCAGCAGCGCACTTGCGGCGCTGCATGATGCGCAGGATCAATCTCCGCTCGATCGGCTGGAACCGCAGGTGTGGGGATTCTGGCTTACCGGTCACACGGCATTAGCACAAAAAGCGCTGGACGCGATCACGCCCGGCGGCGTGACGGCATCCTGGCTCAACGCGTTGCACGCACGTCTGCTGATGTTGCGCGGGGACGATGCTGCGGCGCGCAAGGACTATGCAGCCCTGTTTGCGAACGCAATCGGGGAAGGCGATCCGTTTCTGCGGCTTTGGCTGCCTGATCTAGGACTCGGTCACTTTGCGGCGTGGATTGCGTTGATGCCGGATAGCGATCCATTGCGTACGCGAGCCTTGCAGGCGTACAAGATGCAGATTGATCGCCTCGGCGATGCGGGAATCGAGTTGCCGGCATTGCATTACCAGCGTGCCGTGATTGCCGCGTTGCAGGGCGACGTCAGTGCCGCGCAAGCGCAGCTCCAGCGGGCGCAAACCGACGGCTGGCTGGACGCGACGGCATTTGATCGCGATCCGGCGTGGCGTCGTTATCTGCAATTGCCGTGGCTGATCAAGCTGCGTGCGGGTGTTTCAAATCGCGTCGCTGCGGAACGTGTAGCGATCGCAAGAAGCGAATAAAGATGCGCCGGACTCATGTGAGTCCACGCTTGAGTCGTTCCCGAACCGGGGCAAAACTGCGGCGGTGAATCGGACAAGCGCCGAGTGTGGTGAGTGCGTCCAGGTGCGCGCGGGTTGGGTAACCCTTGTGTTGCGCAAAACCATAACTCGGATGAATTGGATCGAACGCACACATCAAGCGATCACGAGCAGTTTTGGCGAGAATCGATGCGGCGCTGATCGCGGGTTCCAGGGCATCGCCCCCAATGATCGCGCGAGCGGCGCAGGGGAGGTCGCGCGGCAAGCGATTGCCGTCGATCAAGGCGAGAGTCGGGGCAATCGCGAGAGCAGCCAGCGCACGCGCCATGCCGATCAGAGTCGCCTGCAGGATATTGAAGCGATCGATCTCATCGACATCGACATAGCAAACAGCCCATGCCAGAGCACGATGCTGGATTTCGATTTCGAGTTGTTCGCGGCGTTTCGCGCTCAACAGCTTCGAATCAGCTAGCCCGTCAATCGGGCGGCGCGGATCGAGAATCACCGCAGCCACCGCGACCGGCCCGGCCAGCGGACCTCGACCGGCCTCATCGACGCCGGCAACGAATTCCTCCCGAAAAAAAAGCCCGTCGAGTTTCGATCTACTCATCGCGCAGATCGTCGAGATGGTTGAACACGAGATCGTGATACGACATCAGCAGTTTCTTGTCAGGACAATCGAAATAGCGTCCTTTGCAGCGCTCGCGGAGCAAAGAGTTGGCCTGGTAGAACGCGTTTTCAGGTATGCCTGCGGTTTCCAGCAGCAACGATCCGAGGAAGGCGATATCGATTACCGGATAGTCGAACTGCGTGCGCAGCGGAAAATTCGACTTGAGCATGTAGTACGTCACCTTGTTCGAATTTGGGCCAACCTCTTTCGGCACCTTCTTCGCGATCACGTGGATCGCGCCGTCGAACGACGGTTGATGATCGCCGAAGTGCAGCAACACGGCCGGGCGATCGGCGCTCCAGAGCTGGCCTTCCAGCGCGGTCAGCATTTCATCGGATTCCTGCAAACGCTGCAGATAGTTGCTCAGGTTGAGATTGAGCCAGTCATCGAGTTTTTGCGGCTTGAAACTGCCGGGGAACAAAGGTTTGTCATACGGTGCCGGCAATTCGACGAGCGCACGCATATGCGGGCCATGCTGGTGCAGGGTCAGCATGAAAACAAACAACGGCTGGTCGCCGTGCGACTTTTTTTCCTCGGCATAGATCCTTCGGAAAACCGCGAGCAAGTCGGCATCGTGGCTCTCCCAATCGAGCCCATAGTCGGTGCCATCGTAGAACGCATCGAATCCGTAGTGGCGATACGCATTGCGCGCATTGAGGAATTCACCCGACATCGGATAGATCGCGATCGCGCGATAACCGGCAGCCTTGAATGCGCGGGGTAGGGAGAATTCGACGCGTGGTGCGAGGTTATAGGGCGCGTACAGCCCGGCGTTGCCGAACAGATCATGCGCAAGGCCGGTCAAGAGGGCGAATTCGCTGGTCCATGTGCCGCCGCCAAAAGTGTGCACGGTCAGCAGTCCATTGGCTCGCGTGCGCTGATCCGGATCGAACATCGGTCGGCGGCAAACCGGCAACGTGCACAGTTCCATGATGCGCGGGTCGAACGTGCTTTCTTCCAGAATTGCGACAACGTCGGGCGAGCGCTTCAGCACGGGCGACTTGCGTTGCACCGACCAGCCGATCTTGCGATCGACGTCGGAGGTGATCGCCGGCTTGGTGACGACGGTGTCGTCGAACGACGTGAAAAAGTTGGTCAGATAACTCTTGTCGGTGATCGCGAGCCACATTGGCTTGCCGAACACACCGGCGAACGGGCCGGATGGCGAAATGCACGCAATCGCAACCGCCAAGGTCGCGAGCGTTCCGAACGATCTGAGTGCCGCGCGCGCGTAGCGTGAGCGTTCGGCGAACAGGCGTGGACAATCGACTACAAACGCGAGTGCTGGCAACACCGTCAATAGAACCAACACCAGCAGCGAGATCGCCAGCAATTGCGGATAACGTCGGATCACATCGACGGTATCGCCATTGATGAAATATTCCAGATCCGGCGCAAGCAACGGTGTTGCCAGATAGGCGAATTTCAGGCGACCCGATATTTCCAGGGTTCCGAACAGCAGTGCCGACAGCAGCATCGCGAACGTCGGTCGCGCGCTGGCCAGCAGCAGGGCGAGGGTGACGCAAAGCACCAGGGTCAGCGCGAAAAGCTTGTCGAGCAGGGTGTTCTCGGTCAGCGGCCCGAACAACAGCAGCGCAACGAACGCCACAATCGCAAGAACGCGCAGGACACGACTGGTGCGGGAATCGCTATGCAAGGTGTTCGCTCGGATATTCGAAGGTACCGATGGTGCGGGGCGTCGGCACCGCGGTCAATCTGCGCGCACGGCGCGAATCAAGTCGGCAATCGCAGCAGCGGCGGATACACCTGCCGGTGCATGCAGGCTTGCGTGCAGTTGACGGAATTCTGCGAGCAATGCATCGGAATGCGCGGAACCGTCCAGATAGGGCAACAGTGCCGCCGCCAGCGACTCGGGTGTGCAGTCGTCCTGCATCAACTCCGCAACCAATTCGCGACCGGCGAGGACATTCGGCAGCGAATAGCGGGTGACTTTCATCAAACGTAGCCGAGTGACGAGCCAGTACGTCAGAGCCGCGAGGCGATAGGCGACAACCATTGGCCGTTTTGCCAGCATCGCTTCGAGCGCGGCGGTTCCGGAGGCGACGAGGACCGCATCGGCGGCAATCATTGCAGTGTGAGCATTGCCGTCGAGGATAGTGGTGCGCGCGCGCAAATCCTTCGCGGCATTTTCCGGGAACCGAGCCAGGATGCGATCGAATTCCGCGCGACCAGCAGCGGTGGCAAGCGGCACGACGACGCGTAGCGCGGTCACCTTTTCTTCGATGAGCACAGCGGCGGCGAGAAAATCCGGCGCGAGCCGGCGGATTTCGCCGAGCCGGCTACCAGGAAGCAGGGCAAGCACCGGCGCAGCGTTCGGCAGGTTCAGTTCGTGGCGGGCCGCAGCGCGATCGGGATCGACCGCAAACGTGTCGGCGAGAGGATGGCCGACGAAGCGTGCGTTGACACCGTGACGCGCATAAATCGCCGGCTCCATCGGAAACAGGCACAAGACCATATCTGCGCTGCGACCGATCGTGCGTGCGCGTTTTTCCTTCCACGCCCACACCGACGGGCTGACGTAATGGACGGTGCGGAGTCCGCGGCGTTTGAGCTTGCGTTCCAGTCCCAGATTGAAATCAGGAGCATCGATACCGATGAAGGCATCCGGTTGCAGCGCGATGACACGACGTGCGACATCACGCCGGATCGCCAGCAATTCCGGCAAATGCCCTAGCACTTCGACCAGGCCCATCACGCTGAGTTTTTCTGCGGGATACCAGGCTTCAAGTCCGGCAGCGGTCATCAACGGACCGCCGATGCCACAGAACTTCGCGCCGGGAAATAGTTCGCGCAATCCATTCATAAGACTCGCGCCGAGCTGATCGCCCGAAGCTTCTCCGGCAACGAGGGCGAAGGTGTTGTTCAGGGCTCGGGATTTTTCGGAACTCGGGATTGGCGATTCGATCATGGCTCACCTACGCGCATGATTCGACAGGAAATCAGCATGGGTGCGATGGATGTCTTGCTGTACCCGATCGCGGCCATGGGCCGCTCCTACAATTCAATGCGAAAGTTGTGCGTCACGTCGGTCTCGATTCCCACATCCCCAGTTTCGAGTTCTCAGCGCAACAATGCGCGCGTGCTGCGCTTTAGGAAATCGAGCAGCACTTGTACGTCCTGGGTGTCTTCGCCGCTGGCAAGTTCGGCCTGCGCGTCGGCGCGAAGTTTGCCGGATTTGAACAAGGTGCGATACGCGCGTTTGATTGCCATGATGCGCGCGCTTGAATAGCCGCGACGGCGCAAGCCTTCACTGTTGATGCCTTTCGCTTCGGCATAGCTGCCGGCAACCATGACGAACGGTGGCACGTCGCGATTGATGACGGCGCCCATTGCAGTGAATGCATGAGTTCCGATCTGGCAGAACTGATGTACCAGGGTATAGCCTCCGAGCGTCACCCAATCGTCGATCGTGACGTGGCCGGCGAGGGCGACCGAATTGGCGACTACGATGTTGTTGCCGACCACGCAATCGTGGGCGATATGCACATACGCCATCAGCCAGTTGTCGTTGCCGATGCGGGTGATGCCACCGCCATCGGCGGTGCCGCGATTGAAGGTGACGAATTCTCGAATCAGATTGCGATCGCCAATTTCGAGCGCGCTGGCTTCGCCATGGAATTTCTTGTCTTGCGGATCGGCGCCGAGCGAGGCGAACTGGTAAATACGATTGTCGCACCCGATCCGGGTCGGTCCGTCAATGACGACATGCGGGCCGATCCAGGTGTTGTCGCCGATTTCGACATCGGCAGCGATGACGCTGTAGGCACCGACGCTGACATGAGCGCCGATTTTCGCCTTCGGATCGATGATCGCCGTTGGATGAATCGTCAACTGGAACGCTCGGCGCACAACAATTCGGCTTCGGCAACCACCTTGCCGCCGACCCTCGCCTCACACCAGAATTGCCCCATACCGCGAATGCGACGCTTCTGTGTCACATCAAGAATCAACTGATCGCCCGGCAGGACAATCTGGTTGAAACGCGCCTTGTCGACCTTGACCAGATAAAACAGTGCGCGCTGGTTGGGATCGTGTTCGAGCGAAAGCATGACCAGGAGTCCGCAGGCCTGGGCCAGTGCCTCGATCAACAACACGCCCGGCATGACCGCATGGTTCGGGAAGTGGCCCTGGAAAAAAGGTTCGTTGATGGTGACGTTTTTCAACGCTGTCAGCGATTTTCCCGGGTCGCAAGCGGTTACCCGATCGACCAGCAGGAACGGATAGCGATGCGGCAGCATCTTCATGATGCGGTCGATTTCGATCGGCATCTGCGGTGCGCTCGCTGGAGCAGCTTCGGTCATGACTTGCGATCCTTCTCGATAAGGGCGACCCGTCTGGCCAGTTCATCCAGTCGCGAGAAACGTGCGGCATTGCGACGCCACAGCCGATTTTCCTGCACGGGCGTGCCCGACGAATACTCACCGGCGCTGTGAAGCGAATGAGTGACCAGGGTTCTGGCAGTCACGGTAACTCGATCGGCCAGGCTCAAGTGGCCCAGTATGCCAGCACCGCCGCCGATCAGGCAGTGGCGACCGATGCGCGCGCTGCCGGCAACTGCGACGCAGCCGGCCATGGCCGTGTGCGCGCCTACAAATACGTTGTGGGCGATCTGGATCTGATTGTCGAGACGGACGTCTTCTTCAAGCACGGTATCGCCAAGTGCGCCGCGATCGATCGTGGTATTCGCGCCGATTTCGCAATCGTCGCCGATACGCACGCCGCCAAGTTGCGGCACCTTGCGCCACTGTCCGGCGTCGTTGGCGATGCCGAAGCCGTCCGCACCGATCACGGCACCTGGATGCACGAGTACGCGCTGCCCAAGCGTCACGCGGAGAACCAGCGTCACCCGCGCGAGCAGACGCGCTTGCGCGCCGATATTGCAATCTGGGCCGACGATGCAATGCGGACCGAGAACGGCAGCCTCACTGACGACGGCGTTTTCATCGATCACGCAATACGGTCCAATCTCGGCACTGGCGGCGATGCGTGCGCTGGCGGCGACAATCGCGGTGGAGTGAATGCCCGCTTTCGCGGCCGGTTGTGGATCGAACAGCATCGCGATTTTCGCGAACGCGACATACGGATCGGAAGCGATCAAGGCCGCGGTCTTGCAAGCATCGGCATCGTCGGCGTGCAAGACCACCGCGCCCGCCTGCGTGCTGCCAAGTTGTGCGCGATAGCGCGGATTGCTGAGGAAGGTCAATTGGCTGGGCGCGGCATCTGCCAGGGTCGCGACGCCGTTGATGCGTCGCTTAGCATCACCACGCAGGATCAAGCCGAAGCGCTCGGCAAGGTCGGCGAGCACATGCACCGCTGCAATCACTGACCCGCGGTCCCGGGCTGGTGTTGGCGCTTGAGACGTTCCAGAACCTGATCGGTAATGTCGATACGTGGACTCGCATAGATCACCGGGCTTTGCACGATCAGATCGAATCCCGCGTCGCGTGCAAACTCCACTACGACGTTGTTGATCTCACGCCAGCTCTGGTCGAGTTCCTGGTCGCTGCGGGTCTTCAGTTCATTGCGCAAGTTGTCGCGATTGCGCTTGATCGAGCGCTCAAGAGCGTCGATCTCACGCTTCATCGCATCGGCCTTGTCCTTCGGCAGAGTTGCGCCATCCCGTGCATAGGTCGCACGCCGCTCGCCCAGGCGCGTTTCGTCGGCTTTCAGCGTCGCGTCGCGCGCGGAAAATTCGGCTTCAAGCTTGCGCCGGCTGTCTTCCATCTGCGGCGCGTTGTCGACCAGGCGCTTCATGTCGACGAAGCCGATGTGCTCGCCGGGTGTCTGCGCCTGAGCTGAGGGTGCGGCGATCGCAAGGACGAGCGCAAGTCCGGATGCAAGCATGACGACCCTCGCCAGCCCCGGATTTGCCGATTTTGCACTCGCTGTCACACTCTACCTCCGCGAGCCAGAAAGGTCGGTTCGATTCGATTATCGACCCGATCGCGTCAAAATGTTGTGCCGAAGGTGAACTGGACCGTCTCGGTCTGATCGAGCTTGCCCTTGCGAATCGGCGTGGAGATATTGATCACGATCGGGCCGACCGGTGCCTGCCAGCGGAACGACAGGCCGGTTGAAATGCGCAGATCGCTCGCACTGAACGCACTCGGCGTTGAAAACACGTTGCCGGCATCGACAAACCAGGAGAGCCGGGTTGCGTCGCTGTTCTCCTTCATGAACGGTGTCGGGAAAATCAGCTCGAGACTGCCAACCGTCTTGAATGCGCCACCGAGCGGTAGCCGGCAGGTTTGCTGAGCGAAATTGGTGCAGCCGTTCGCGAGCGAGATCGGACCGAGCGTGTTGTCACGGAACCCGCGCACATCGGCGACGCCGCCGGCAAAGAAGTTCTCGAAGAACGGCAGACCGCCGATGTTCTGCTGATAGCGGAAGTCATCGGGCGTCAGGACGCTCCTGGGATCCTTGTAGGTGTCGCCATAACCGAGTGAGAGATTGCCGTACAGGGTCAGTTTTTTCGTCAGCGGAAAATACTGGCCGTACTTGTAGAACAGCTTGTAGTACTCGATCGTCGATCCGGGCAGATTGACGTCGAGCGAAACCTGCGAGATGTAACCGCGGGTGGGATTCCAGTAACGATTGCGCGTGTCGTGGGTCCACGACAACTGCACGTCCCATTGGTGCAGGGTGCGCGAGCCGAGGTTGGCGATGTAGTTGATGAAATTCTGTGGCGACAAACCATCGAACGTGGTGATAGCGGTCTTGGTGAGTCCGATTTGCGCGTTCACCGTATCGGATTCGGTAATCGGGATGCCGAGATAGGTGCTGAAGGAATCGCGGCTGGTCAGGTAGGAGGCGATGTTTGCCTGCCCTTGATCGAGTTCGGTATGACTTGCGTTGTAACCGAGGCCCAGACCATCATCGGTGAGATACGGCTCGAAGTAGGACACTTCGTAGCGCTTGATGAACGAGCTTTGCGACAAGGTCAGGCCAACGCGATCGCCGGTACCGAGAAAATTGTTCTGCTGCACCGCGACGCTGCCGATGATGCCTTGCAACTGCGAATAGCCGATACCGAAATTGAGCGATCCGGAAGACTGCTCTTCGACGGTGATCTGCACGTCGACCAAGTCCTCGCTGCCCGGTACCTTGGGCGTGTCGATGGTCACCGACTTGAAATAACCGAGTCGTTGCAGACGAATCTTGGATCGATCGATCGCGGCTTGCGAATACCATGCGCCTTCGAGTTGACGCATTTCGCGGCGCAAGATCTGGTCTTCGGAACGAGTGTTGCCTTTGAACGTGATGTGGCGTACGTAGACGCGCTTGCCGGGGTTGACGAAGAAGTTCAGCCCCACTTCTTTCTGATCCTTGTGGATATCCGGAATCGGACTGACTTCGGCGAACGCGTAGCCGATGTTGGCCAGCACCGCGCTGATCGCGTCGGATGACTGCTCGACCTTGCGTCGCGAGAACAGTTCGCCACTCTTGATCGTGATCAACTTGCGCAGGTCTTCTTCCTTGAGAATCAGGTCGCCGGTCAGCTTGATATCGGTGACCTTGTAGATGTCGCCTTCCTTGATGTTGGCGATCACGTACATCTTGCGCTTGTCGGGGCTGATCTCGACCTGGGTCGAGTCGACATTGAAATCGACATAGCCGCGATCAAGGTAGTACGAGGACAGCTTTTCGAGATCTCCGGACAGCTTTTCGCGTGAATACTGGTCGTCCTTCGAATAGAACGAAAACAGGTTCGTCGTCGTCGATTCGAAATCGTCGCGCAGCTCCTTGTCCGAAAACGCCTTGTTGCCGACAACGTTGAGGTGCTTGATCTTGGCCGGCTTGCCCTCGGCGATGTTGATCGCGACCTCGACTCGATTGCGATCGAGATTGACGGTGGAGGTCTTGATCGAGACGTTGTACTTGCCGCGGTTGTAGTACGTTCTGGTCAACTCGGACTGAACCTCGTCGAGCTTGAGCCGATCGAATGCATCGCCTTCACCGAGGCCGATCCCCTTCAGGCTTTTTCGCAGATCGTCTTCCTTGATGTCCTTGTTGCCGCGAATCGCGACCTTGGAAATCTGCGGACGCTCCTTCACGGTGACCACGAGAATATCGCCTTGCCGGGACAGACTCACGTCATTGAAGAATCCGGTCTTGTACAGCGCGCGAACCGCCTGTGCCGCCGACGCTTCGGTCAGCGTGTCGCCTTTCTCGACTGGCAGATACGTGAATACGGTACCCGCAGCTATGCGTGAAAGGCCATCGATACGGATATCGGTGACGCGGAATGTGTCGAACGCGAAGGCGTTGTGGGATCCAAGCCAGGCGAGCAGGAACAGGGCGGCAATACGCTTCATTATTTTTTTCCGTTGGAACGCGGCGCAGCAAGCGGCAGGCCAGCACCGAAGTCGCAGTTGTGAAGAAGGCAAACGGACACTCAGGACGCGATCCGCAGCAGATCGTTATACAGGGCCAGTCCCATCAGGGCGACCAGCAGAAACATGCCGACATACTGGCCGACGATTTGCGCATGTTCGCTCATCGGACTGCCCTTTACGAGTTCGATAAGGTAATACAGCAAGTGCCCGCCGTCCAAGACCGGGATGGGCAGCAGGTTGAGAATCGCGAGATTCAGCGATATTGCGGCCAGAAACGACAGGAACCAGGCAAAGCCCATCTGCGCCGACGAATTGGCGACCTGGGCGATCGTGACGATTCCGGAAAGATTGCGCGGCGACACCTCGCCGGTAATCATGCCCTTGATGACGAACAGCGTCGTGCGGGTCGATTTCCACAACTCGCGACCGGCGGCGGAGATCGCTGCAAGCGGACCGTAACGCAACACGGCATTGTGTGCATCCGCAGCCTGGATGCCCAGCAGCCAGCGTCCGGAGCCGCCCTCGCTGGTGTCCTTGCGCACGGTGACCGGGATGGTTTCGCTGTGTTGGTCGCGGCGAATGGTTACCGCCAAAGTCGGATTGGTCGCTGCGAGCTTTTGCACCAGCGGCCCGATTTCCACATATTTGCTTACGACTTCATCGTTGATCGCGACGATACGGTCGCCGGCTTTCAGTCCGGCTGCCGCAGCGGCACTGTCGGGAACGACCGCATCCGCGATAGCTGGCAGAGAGGGTTCCTGAAGCTTGAGACCGATCACGTCGAACACGTTGTCGCTATCGGCTGCCACCGGCAGATCGGTCAATTTCAGTTTGCGCTCGACGGTCGCACCGTCGCGGGTCTTTACACCGACTTCGGCATCGCGATGGGTCAGGGCCAGTTCGGCGATTCCCATGATCGCCTCGCTCCAGGAATCGACGCGATCGCCGTTCAAGGTCAGTAGTCGATCGCCATCGCTGAATCCGGCTTGCACTGCCATCCCGCTCGGCGGACCAATGACCGGTTGATAGTCGGGCCGTCCGATCAAAAACATCAGCCAGAGCGCTGCAATCGCAAAGACCAGATTGAAAATCGGACCCGCAGCAGCAATCGCCATGCGCTGGCCAACCGGTTTGCGGTTGTAGGCCAGATGGAGTTCCTCCGGGGCTACATCGCCTTCGCGCTCATCGAGCATCTTGACGTAACCGCCCAGCGGGATCGCAGCAATCACAAATTCGGAGCCGTGACGATCACGCCGCGACCACAGCGCGCGGCCGAAGCCGACCGAAAAGCGCAAGACCTTGACGCCGCATCGGCGCGCGACCACGAAGTGACCAAACTCGTGAAACGTGATCAGCAGTCCGAGTGTAACCAGCAGCCACCATACTGATCCAAAAAACGCATTCATCGTGACGATGCTCCACACCCGATCAAAAGCGCCCGCGGCGCGGCCACAGCTCGCGTCCTCAGTGGAATTTTCGTGCAGATTGTCGGTGCCATGCTCGGGATCAGTGACATAACGTTGCGATCATACGTTGTGCGTGCCGTCGCGCAGTTAAATCAATGTCAAACAACGCGTCCAGACTGGATGCCACGGGAGCGGGTGTTGCCGCCAAGGCCGCCTCGATCACCGGTGCTATTGCAAGAAACGCCAGGCGGCCGTCGAGGAAGGCGGCGACCGCTTCCTCGTTGGCCGCATTGAGCACGGCCGGGGCACTGCCACCGGCGAGCAGCGCCTGGCGCGCCAGGGGCAGGCACGCAAAGGTGCGTTCGTCGGCCGGTTCGAAATCAAGCCGGGCAATCTGAATCAAATCGAGTGAGGGCACACCGGCGACAATCCTCTCCGGCCATGCCAGTGCGTGGGCAAGAGCGGTGCGCATGTCAGGATTGCCGAGCTGCGCGAGCATCGAGCCATCAACATAGTCGACCAGCGAATGAATCACGCTTTGCGGATGCACGACAACGTCGATCGCCGTGCTCGGCGCGGCAAACAGCACATGTGCCTCGATGACTTCGAGGCCCTTGTTCATCAGGGTCGCCGAATCGACCGAGATTTTCGGCCCCATGCGCCAGTTCGGATGCGCGCAGGCCATTGCCGGCGTCACTTCGGCAAGCTCAGCACGACTGCGACCGCGAAAAGGCCCGCCCGAAGCGGTTAGGACAATTCGTCGGATGCCAGCGCGATCGAGCTCCGAACGTGCGAAACCGCTGGGCAGGCATTGAAACACCGCGTTGTGTTCCGAGTCGATCGGCAGCAACTCACCACCGCCAGTGTTCAGCGCGGCGAGCAACAAATCGCCGGCCATCACCACGGCTTCCTTGTTGGCCAGCAGCAGGCGCTTGCCGGCGCGCGCGGCAGCGAGCGTCGATTCCAGTCCCGCAGCACCGACGATAGCCGCGATGACCGTATCGGCAGCGTCGCTGCTGACGACATCGACGAGCGCCTGCGGACCTGCCAGCACGCGCGTCGTCGAGCGCGCTGCCTGCAAGCGATGGTTCAACTCATCGAC
>JBDTOS010000034.1:0-14344 GCA_039933095.1 Dokdonella sp. | reverse complement strand
GGGGCAGTTCTTTGTCTACCAGGGGTTCAACCGGCATATCGGCTGGATGCATACATCGACCGGTGCCGATGTGGTCGATGAATTTTCCGAAACGATCGTGACCAAGGATGGCAAATCGTTCTACCAATACGGCAAGGAATTACGGCCTTTGAAAGTACGCAAGATCAGTATTGCGTATCGAGCCGCCGACGGATCGATGGCGACTCGTGAATTCACGACCTATGCATCGCACCACGGTCCGATCGTGCGCGCGATCGACGGCAAGTGGATCGCAACGGCGCTGATGAACACGCCGATCCCGGCCCTCGAACAAAGCTGGCTGCGCACCAAGGCGAGCGACTATGCGAGTTACATGAAGGTTGCTGAGCTCAAGGCAAATTCATCGAACAACACCCTGTTCGCCGACGACAAGGGCGAGATCGCCTACCTGCATCCACAATTCATTCCGCGCCGCGACGATCGCTTCGACTACACCAAACCTGTCGATGGCAGCGATCCGGCTACCGACTGGAAAGGGCTGCTGCCGCTTGATGCCGCTCCTTATGTGCTCAGCCCGCCCAATGGCTGGGTATTCAATACCAACGACTGGCCTTACTCTGCCGCCGGGAAGTACAGCCCGAAGCGCGAAGATTTCCCGCGTTACATGGATACGTTCGGCGAGAACCCGCGCGGCATCCACGCAACGCGAGTGCTCACTGACAAGACCGGATTCACGCTGCCGTCGCTGATCAGCGCCGCGTTCGATTCGTATCTGCCGGCGTTCGCGCGGCTGATCCCGGTTCTGGTCGCCGACTACGACGCACTCGCCATCGATGATCCGCTGCGCAAGAAACTTGCGGGTCAGATCGAATTGCTGCGCAGCTGGGATTTCCGCTGGGGCATCGCATCGATGCCAACCTCGGTTGCGGTGTTCTGGGGCGACATGTTGTGGGACAAGGCTGTTGCCGATGCTGAGTCGGAAAGCATGTCGGTGTACGACTACATGGTCGAAAATGCCCAAGCGAAAATTCGCCTGGATACGCTGGTGACTGCAAGCGATCGACTCGAAAAGGATTTCGGCAGCTGGGGCGTGCCGTGGGGCGAGGTCAATCGTTTCCAGCGCATCAACGGCGCGATCGTGCAACCGTTCGATGACACCAAGCCGAGCATCCCGGTGCCATTCACCTCATCGCGCTGGGGCTCGCTCGCCTCGTTCGGCGCGCACCGCTGGCCCGGCACCAAGCGCTACTACGGCACCAGCGGCAACAGTTTTGTCGCCGTCGTCGAGTTCGGACCCAAGGTCAGCGCGCGCGCAATCACCGCTGGCGGAGAAAGTGGTCACCCCGATTCCCCGCACTTCAACGACGAAGCCGAGCGCTACACGACCGGCAACCTGCGCACGGTCTACTTCTGGCCTGAGCAACTAAAGGAACACACCGAGCGCGTCTATCATCCGGGCATGTGACTGCAAGCCGTCGAGACGAAGAAGCGCGATCTGATCTGGCAATCGGAGACCATTGATTGACCGCGTTGTGCCGAACGCTACTCAACCATGGCAGCGCTCAAGTCCTGCAACGCCGACAGGATTTCGTCTGGCTCACGCAGCGCCTTGCGCGCGGCTCCAACTGCTCGACGGACAGGAGCAGGCGTTGCGCTCTTTTCGATCAGTGCGATCGCCGGATCGCGACACGTCATAAGTGCATCAATCCAGTCCGCAGGCTGTTGCGTGCGAAAGTATCGCGTCACCAGCCGACTCGCTCTGAATGCGGGAGCCAGTTGCTCGATATCGGCAATGACTTCAACAAAAGCATACGACGTTCTGTTGGAGATCGCAGGGTCCAGTGCATCGGAAAGCTCCGCCAATGCATTGGCGATTCGCCGTCGCAATACGCCGATTGATCGTACTGGCAAAACAAACCAGCAAGCAGCGACACCGATCACGGCACCGAACACGATTTCCTCCAGTCGCAGACCCAGCATTGGTGGCTGCGACGAACCTGTGAACCCTTGCAGCAGCGCGAGCGCGATGGTGACGAACAATGCCCACCATGCATAACCGACTGGTCGCAACCACACGCCAAGGAAAATTGCGCCAAGGATCAATGCGACGGTTGTCGAGTCATGAGAACCGGCATGGATCATCAGCGTCAACGCGACGAGCGTTCCGGCTGCCGCGCCCAGCACGCGCAGCACGCTCTTGTATGCGACATCGAGTCGACCGCGATTGCCGCTGACAACGATAAACGCGGTGAGCACGATCCAGGCCCAGCGCTCCGAGAAATAGACGTATCCGATCACGAACGCTGCGGAGAGTGCGATAGCCATCTGGATGGCCATTCGCGTGCTCGCGATCGGACGCAGCGACCCCTCTCCTTTCGACGCCACTGGCAGACTTTCCGGTTTGCGAGCGCCAGCAATCGGAGCGCGTTCGGGCGGGAGAACGCCCACGCGACGAGCCAGCGCATGCAGCACGCTCACCCACAACAGCGCCAGCAACGCAACAACGATGGGCGCCAGTGCGGTGGGTACAAGACTGTCTTGGGTCGCCGGAATATAGGGAGTCGTGAGCAGCACGACGAACGGAAGCGCGATCAGGGAACCTGCCCGCCGCGCCATTGGCCCGAAGCGGCGTAACCAGATCGATACAAACATGCCAGCGACGAAAACTGCCGCGCCAATCCACGGCGCGCGAAGCAGCAACATGCCGACGCCGACCGCTACCAGACCGACGATCGGAAGCGCTATCGCCGCTTCGATACGACCGCGCCGATCGCGATCCAGATGACTACGCGAAAGCGAGATGCACAATACGACTGCCAACACTGCCGAGCCTGGGCCAGGCGCGATCGCAATCGCGCATGCCAGCGTGGCAAGAGCCGCCAGCATGGTGACGCAAGCTTCCTTGAATGCGCCGAGGAGAGCTGCCACGTTTGCCGAGCTGTCTTGCGCGCCGATTCGGGAGCGCCCATCAACCTTGGCAATACTCGTCATTGGGGCATTCCGACCGGGAGAACGTCGTCAATTATTTCACCAACTCGGCTCGCTGCTAAGCTGAGCTCATTCAACCAATCCTGCAATGCAATGCCCGAACATTTGAACCAATATCTGATCATCCTGCCGCTGCTTGCGCTGATCGTGTGGCGACGGGTCAGTCGCTCATTCGGCCATCAACCGATCCTGCGCAAACGAATGATTTTCCGTATCGCAGTTTTCGCGGTCATCGGCTGCCTGCTGGCGCTCAGTGGATTGCATCAACTCGCCCTGGCTGAAGGGCTGTTCGGCGGAATGTTGATCGGCGGCGCGATCGGTCTGCTCGGCTTGAAATTGACGCGTTTCGAGGTCGATCCCGTCAAGGGCGATTGCTACATTCCGAATCCATGGATTGGTGCATTGCTCACCGTGCTGCTGCTAGGACGTCTGGCCTGGCGTCTGCTTGTGGTGTTGCCGCAGATGCAAAACGCGTCCGCGGTGGCGGCTCCGGGCGCGGGCATGCAATTCCAGCCCATGGGCTATGCCTCCAGCCCGCTGACCATGCTGGTGATCGGCTTGCTGATCGGCTACTACATCGTCTACTTCAGCGGCCTGCTGATCCACCATCGGCGTTTCCAGCAGACGCATTCGGCCGCTACGACGGTCTAGGGATGCCCTGATCTATTCCGGACAGACGTCTGGTTTGTCTGAGTAGCGCCACACCCGCCAATCCGGGAACCTTCTTGATTTGATTTCGCCCTGTATTTCGTTGCACAGGAAGCACACAAATCGAAAAGGCGTTCGCTATCGGCCCCTCTCGGCGTTTCCTTTCCAGAACCGCTCATTGAGATATCTGCCGTGCAAAGATCTTGTCGATCAGACCTGGCGACAATCTGTGAAACTGTCGCAAGGCATAGCCTCGTGCGACGCTGCGCGCGATCGCACAGCAAATTTTCGATGCAGTGCTTGAACCGTCCTGGTTCGCATTTCGCTCGCGGTCGCCGCGCTATGATTCGGAACCTGTTCCAGGAACCAAATCCGCGCATGAGTGAGGCAACCCACGGCCAGCACACCACCGCATGGCTGATCGACCGGATCAGGATCGGCGACGCGAAGGCGCGCAGTGATCTGGTCGCGCGTGTCGAACCGCTGTTGCGTCGCTTTGCGCGCGGTCGTCTGCCGGCGCGCTTGCGCAGCCAGGAAGACACGGCCGATCTGGTCCAGCTCACGTGGCTCAACGTACTCGACAAGATCGAGACCATCGATGCACGCGAGCCTGGCGCATTCTTCGCGTACTTGCGCACTGTACTGATCAATGCCCTGCGCAACTCCCTGCGCCGCAACGCCCGATCGCCAATCGATGAAGGACACGATATCGATCTGGTCGGCAACGATGTCAATCTCGACGACTGGCTGGCCTGGGAGCAGTCATTGGCGGCGTTGTCGCCCGAGCACCGCGGTGTCGTGTTGATGCGTTTCGAGTTCGGCATGAGTTTTGTCGAGATCGCCGACGAACTCGGTGAGACGCCGGACGGCGTGCGCATGAAGTTCAACCGCGCGCTTGCGCGCATGGCGGATGCTACGAATGGCGACCCTGCCTGAGAACTCACTCCAGGATCTGATCGCACGCATCGGTGCAGGCGAGCGCATCGATACGGATTCGATCCCGCCGCATTTGCGCGAGGAACCGACCCTGCAGCGCCTGCTCGCATTGGCTCGCGTCGCGCACGGATTCGACCAGCGGTTTGCCCAGGAATCGACCAATGCGCCGGCTGACACGCCGGCCAATCCGGGACAATTGGGTCCGTGGCGGCTGCTGCGCCTGCTCGGCAGCGGCGGCATGGGCGAGGTCTGGCTTGGCGAACGCACCGATGATGTCGTCGAACAGCTGGTCGCGATAAAGCGTGTCCGCGTGCAATCGCAGGACGTGCGCGATCGCCTGTTGAGCGAACGACGCCTGCTCGCGCGCCTGGAGCATCCCAATATCGCCCGCTTTATCGATGCCGGTGTCGATGAGCGCGGCTCGCCGTGGCTGGTACTTGAATACGTTGAAGGCGAAGCGATCACGGATTGGTGTACCCGGCACGCGCTTTCCCTGCCCGCGCGCCTGCGCTTGTTTACCAAGGTCTGTGCTGCGGTCGAGCATGCGCATCGTCATCTGATCGTGCATCGCGATCTCAAGCCGGCCAATGTGCTGGTGAACGCCGACGGCGAACCGAAGCTGCTGGATTTTGGGATCGCCAAATTGCTGGATGGCAGTGGCGACGGCAATACTGTTACTGCGCTGACGCCGTCGTATGCCGCACCCGAGCAGTTGCGCGGCGAGGCAGTATCCACTGCGACGGATGTCTATGCGCTCGGGTTGCTGCTGTATCGCCTGCTGGCTGGCTCGTTGCCGACGACCCGCTTGAGCGGTGATGCGGTCGCCGTGCTCGCGCGTCTCGACGACGAGGAAACCCAGCGTCCGAGTATCAGCGCCGGGGCCACGACCGAGCCGTTGCCCTATCCAGCCAGCGCCTTGAGCGGCGATCTCGACGCGATTGTCGCCCAGTCCCTACGCGCACGTCCGGAAGCGCGCTATGGTTCGGTCGCCGAATTGTCGGCCGATATCGATCGCTATCTGCATGCACGTCCAGTGCTGGCGCGCGCACCGACACGGCGTTATCGCTTCGGTCGTTTCGCTCGGCGCAATCGTCTCGCGCTGAGTCTTGGCGTGCTCGCGGCGAGTGCGCTGATCGTCGGTACGATCGTGTCCTTGCAGCAAGCAAAGCGCGCGGCGCGTGAAGCGCATTCGGCACAGATTCAACTTGCGCGCGCCGAGCAGATTTCGGAGTTCCTTGGTTCGTTGTATCGCGAGCAGGATCCCCTCAGCCGAACCGGCGCGACGGTCGGCAGCCCGCAGCGTGTGCTTGCCGATGCGGTGGTCCGCGTCGATCGCGAACTCGGCGACGACGCCGAATCTGCTGCGCAGCTGCTGCGCGTGCTCGGCGAGGCGCAGCTCAATCTGGGTGAACTTGCGGCGGCGCAGACTACCCTCGACGAGGCGGCAAAGCGCGCGCAGACGGCGCAAGATCCTTTGCTCGGCGCCGATGTCGATGCCCTACGCGGCGCGCTTGCCCTGCGCGAGTTGCATCAGGACAAGGCCGAAAGCCTGTTCTCCAGTGCACTGGAGACAGCCGTGCGCCTGCGCGGCGCGGACAGCCTCGAAGCTGCGCGTATCGAGGCGCGCCAGGCAACCAGTCTGGTTTCTCTCGGCAAGTTCAAGGAGGCGCGCAATGCTGCCGCTCACGCCGAACGGACGTTTGCCCGACAGCTCGGCCCCGATCATCGGGAAAGCATCGCTGCCTCGGTCATCCTCGGCATCATCGAGGAGCAGTCGCGAGACGACAAGGCCGCAACGGCCACACTGGAAACCGCAATTGCCCGGATCGAGAAGAACTACGGACTGCGCGATGCGCGCATTGTCATTCCGTTGCAGACATTTGGCGAAGTACTGCGGCGCACGCGCGATTTCGAGCGCGCGCGAACGATCCTGCAACGTGGGATCGACATCGCACGAGAACAATTCGGCGCGCGCAACGGACAGGTCTCGACCACTCTGGCCCGACTCGCCGGAGTGGAACGCGATGCCGGCCAGTTACAGCGCGCCATCGGTGTGCTCGACGAAGCCGAAGCGGCATTGCCAAAGGACGCCGACGATTCAGCGCGAGCGCAAATTCTCAACACACGCGGCAGCACATGGATCGAACTCGGCGATGGCGCACGCGCCGAGGCCGACTATCGCAAGTCACTCGAACTACGCCGCAGCGCTGGCGATCTGCGCAGTGGCCTGACCTGGTTTTCGCAGGCCCAGGTCGGCAACGCCGTTGCCATGCAGGGACGTTTCGCCGAAGCCAATCGGCTGCTGGCCGAGGCCGCAATCGAAATCCGCAAGCTGCTCGGACCTGATGCCTATCAGAACGCCCTGATCGCAGTACGTCAGGCGCAGGCTTATGCAATGCAGAAGGATTTCCGCAATGCCGCACGCTTTTGGCGTGAGTCCGTGCGCCTGATCGAAAAGACCTACGGACGCGATCACTTCGGCCATTTCGACTGGAGCCTCGAACTGGCAACTGCGTTGGAAAAATCCGAGGCAAATAGCAAGGAAGCCGCTGCGATCGCCGACGACCTGCTCAGCCGCTGGACCGGCAAGCCGCAGATCGCCGAACGTTACGCTGCGCTGATTCTGCTGCGCTGCCGCTTGTACGCGGAGTCAGCACAGGCCGAGCCAGCACGCGTGCTCGCGCAATCGACGCTAGACCGCGACAACTTGATCGCCACTGCCGACGAACGCCAATCCTTGCAGCATTTTGCGCACCAATAGAAACCGTTGGAGATATCAGAACCAGCAAGACTGTCCATGTCGCGATCACCGTGCAGCAGAAAACCCGCGCAGCAAAAAAACAGGGCCCGGATCAAGGCGCTTGCCAGGAATGTGGCCATTCAATCCGGCAGCGTCTGACGTGCTCGTAACTCCTGTGCGGAGGCTCGCAATCGCGCGCTGTTGCGTGCGCATCGTCCTGGTTTTGGCGATTTCGACAATGTTCGGCTGCGCGGCAGACAACCAATTGGTTGCGCCATCGCGCACTCAGGAACCGGACACGCCCACGATCAGCGTGGTCACGCTGAATCTTTATCACGACAAGGACGACTGGCCGAAGCGCGAGGCATTGATCGTCGCCGAACTGCGCAGGCTGAGTCCCGACGTGATTGCGCTACAGGAAGTACTGCAACATCCCGGCCTGCCCAATCAGGCGGAATCCCTGGCGCGGGCGCTCGGTTACCGCGCGTACTTCATATCCGTCGATTCGCCGGGCGCGGAAAAGCGTTACGGCAACGCGCTGCTCACCCGCGATCCCGTGCTTGCGCGCGCGGAGCATTCGCTACTCCCACTCGAAAATTACCGCATCGCCGGCATGGTGCGATTGCAACTGCACGGATACGCCGTCAATATCTATGTGACCCATCTGCACGACGCTGTCGAAGGCGGCGACATCCGTAGCCGCCAAGTCAGCGATCTGCTCGCATTCATTGATGCCAGCGCCGGCGACGCACCCTCGATCGTCGTCGGAGATTTCAACTCCACCGTCGAATCCACGGAACTGCGCTCGCTCGTCGCACGTTTCGCAAGCAGCTACGACGCGGTCCATCCCGATGCGCTGCGCAACCCCGCAGCAAACGCCACACTGAATATCAAATATTTCCCCAACGATCGCCGTCGCATCGATCACATCTTCTATCCGCGCGATGCGTTCCGGCCGACGCAGTCGCGAATCATCTTCGATCATCCTGATGCCGACGGTACTTCCGCTACGAACCACTATGGTCTGTTGTCGACGTTGTCGCCGAGTCGTGACGAAATGACTTCCAATCCCTGACCGTAGCGCCACCATTTCCGTGCACCCAAGTAGAGAGATAGCACGTGAGCGAGTTCGCATACATCCTGCATATTCGGGGCATTACGATGTCCCGTGTCAGCCTGCCAGCGCCGTAGTTGCCACGCGCGAAACACCTGGTAGCGACAGCACGTATTCGGCGCCCATCAGTTGCGACGGTGTGCGATAGCCTGATGCGTCGGTGCCTTTCAGCAGGTGCTCGACGATGCCGAGCGACGCGGTGACGGTGAGCGTGTAGCCGTTCGGGACGACGAGTTGACGTTTGACTTCCCTGCCCGCTTCGTCGCGCACTTCGCCCCAGACATGGGTGACGGTTTTCGCGCGCTTGTTGTCGGATGGTCCGCGCACCGAGCGGGTGACGCCGCGTTTGAGAAACCATTGCACGAGGGACGTACCGAGCAGCGGGCCGAGCTTGCGCAATTTGCGCAATCGCGCGATGGTCGACGGCGCGACGCCCATGTACACCTCGACGTTCGGGATGCCAGTGCTGACATACGACGTATAGACATCGCCCCACGGAATCGTCATCGCAGTGCGCTCTTCGGCGGGTTGGCCCGGCTCGTTGGCCGGACGCAGGAAGGTGCGTGTCTTCCATGCCAGCGGCACGCGTTTTACTTCGCCATCGATGCGTGCGCGGCCGCCCTTGCCGAGACCTTCAACGCTGGTTTTCGCGGTGCCGGGACTCGGTCCGCCGCCGGCCTCGAAGGCAAGCACGAGGTGCGTCGCAGTCGGCAGTTCGGACTTGAGCATCGCGGCAAGGCAATCGGTCGGCACGACATCGAAGCCGGCACCCGGCAACACGACGATGCCGCGTTGGCGCGCGCGTGCATCCTGCGCGTGGCAATGCGCAAACACATCGATCTCGCCGGTGATATCGAGGTAGTGCGCACGCGCCTCAAGGCAGCCTTCCAGCATCGGCGCGCTGGTTGCCGAGAACGGTCCTGCGCAATGCAGCACAAGATCGATCCCGTCGAGTCCGGCGCGCACGGCGTCGCCGTCATCGAGATCGAAACGTCGATGGGTAAATCCGTGTTCCTGTGCCAGCGCGGCGACCGAATCGCTGCGGCCGGCGAGGATCGGCATCAAGCCGCGCGCCTTTGCTTCCGCCGCGATGAGCTTGCCGGTGTAACCGTTGGCGCCGTAGATCATCCACTGCATGGTGCGATCTCCCGAATCAAGAATTGGAATTTATTGCGCGCGAGCGCTGCGCGACGAGTTTCATCAGCTGGCGGAAATATAGCGAGGGCGCCCAGCGTCGCAACCTCCAGTTCATGGCAGAGCCTGTCGTTGGCAGGATCAGGAAATCGCCACGCTCGAACGCGTTGAAGATATTGTCGGCGACGCTGTCGATCGTGTCGCTGCTGCGTGTCATCAACTTCGCTGCCTGACTCTTCATGCGCTCGTCGCCGCGCCAGTTCTGCAGCAGGTTGGTCTGGAAAAATGCCGGGCATGCGACCGCCACGGTTACCGGCGTGCCATGCAACTCCGCGCGCAGCTGGTCCGACAAGGTGACCACGCCGCCTTTGGCCACGCCGTAGGTCATGATCAATGGCGCGCCGGCCAGTGCGGCGAACGAGGCGATGTTGAGAATGCTGCCCGATCCACGCTGCAACATGCCGGGCAGAAATGCCTTGCATCCGCGCACAACGCCGAGCAGATTGATCTCGAAAATTTCGCGCCATTCGGCCATCGTCGAATCGAGCAAGGAACCGCCGCTGGCGATGCCGGCGTTGTTGATTAGCACATCCGGCACACCGACGAGCGCGAGAACCGCGTCGCGCAAGGCCGTCATCGACGCATCGTTGCCGACATCGGCAGTGAACGCTGTGTGGCCATCGCCGGGTAGCGACGCGCGCGCGCTTTCGGCTCGCTCGCCATCTATGTCGACGCAAGCGACGGCATCGCCGCGCGCGGCGTAACGTTGCGCGAGCGCAAGGCCGAGGCCACTGCCGGCACCGGTGATCAGAACATTGCGCTTCGCCATTTGTTGCTCCCCTGATGCCGCATTTCAAACCCGATCGGGATTGTTGAGAGCAACGATGCCACACCCCGACCGGTTCAATCCAGTCGGACGCTATTGGGAATACTCGCCGGCAGCATTGACACCACGCCAGCGCTCGGAAAGGATGGCGGCGGGAAATCCATACGCACCGGGCCGGCTGGCTCGACCACAAGGCGCACCGCATGAAGCCATCACTGACCGAACTGCTCGCGCAGTACGATCCGAAGCTTCCGCTTGAAGAGGCTTCGACGATTCCGGCGTCGTGGTACGTGGACGAGCGGATCATCCAGCTCGAACGCAAAACCACGTTCTCGCGCAGCTGGCAACTGGCCGGACGCGTCGATCAGGTGCGCGACCCGGGTTGTTACGTCACCTGCGAGATCGCCGGCGAACCGATCCTCGTCGTACGCGGCGACGATGGCCAGCTGCGCGGCTTCTTCAACGTGTGCCGGCATCATGCCGCCGCCGTGATGACCGAGCCGCAGGGCTGCGCGAAGAACCTGCGCTGCCCGTATCACGGCTGGACCTATACGCTGGAAGGCGCGCTCAAGGGCACTCCGAGTTTCGTCAGCGAATGTCATTTTGACCGCAGCGCGCATGGGTTGGTGCGCGTCGCGACGGCGGTCTGGGAAAACTGGGTGTTCGTGCGTCTCGATGCGGAGGGAGAAACCATCGAGGAATTCCTCGGCCAGCCGCTGATCGACGAGATCAAGGCATTGCAGCTCGACAAGCTGCACTGGTTTGGCCGTCGCCACTATTTCTTCGACTGCAACTGGAAGGTGTTCGTCGACAACTACCTCGACGGCGGCTACCACGTTCCGCACCTGCACAAGGGCCTCAACAGTGTGCTCGATTTCAAGAATTACACAATCGAGAACGGCCGGCACCATTGCCTGCAGTCCAGTCCGATCGTCAAGGACGGCGATCACGAGAATTTTTCGCAGGTGCGTGGCGGCGAGCGCGCGTTGTATTACTGGATCCACCCCAACCTCATGATCAACTGGTACGAGGGCGTGATGGACAGCAACCTCGTTCTGCCGCTCGGCCTCGACCGCACCGAAGTGATCTTCGATTTCTGGTTCGCCGACGTCTCCGACGCGGCGAGCGAACGCAACCAGACCAGCATCGACGTAGGCAACATCATCCAGAACGAGGATATGGCGATCTGCAAATCCGTGCAGCGCGGCCTCAACTCGCGTGCCTACTCGGCCGGCCGCCTATCGGTGCGACGCGAGGCCGGGGAACATCTGTTTCATCGATTGCTGCACCGGGATTTGCTGGCGGCGTCGTAATTCGTTCGCGCTCACTGCCTTCGAGTACGCCCGGTAATACAGCGCGTCGGGCGTGTTCGAGGGTTCGGGCAGAGCCGGTGGAGATGAATGCCGGTCAAAAGATGCACCCGATCCAAGGGATCGGTTGCATCACCCGTTTCATGTCCGCTTCAGCCGTAGCGACGTCGCCGCGTGGTGTAGGCAGCAACCAACGCGAGCAGTGCGATCAGCAATAATGCGCCGAGGGTGCTGATCGCCGACACGTTGACCGCGACCGAGAACCCGGTCGGGTTGGCGTTGCCGCCCACGTTCGGATCGTCGGTCACGGTATTGGCTTCGTTAGTTCCGTTGCCGTCGCCATCGTAGTGAATCGTGCCCTGATTGAAGATGCCGCCGCTGGCGTTGCTGTTGATCGAGGCGACAATCGTGATCACCACGCTCGATCCGGCAGCAATGCCGCCATTCCAACTCACCGTGCGAGTGCCGCTGGCATACGCGACCGTACCGCTGCTTGCGCTTGAGGAGACGTAGGTGATCCCGCTCGGCAGCACATCGGTGAACTCATCGCCGGGATTATCGCCCTGCGCGGCGGTGCCACTGTTGCTCAGCGTGATCGTGTAGGTGATCTGGCCGCCCGGCTGATATCCGCCGCTGCTGGAGCTGACCGTCTTGGTCCCGCTCACCATCGCCGCGCCGCTTACCGTCGTGGTGTCGGTCGCGCTGTTGTTGGCGGTGTTGGGATCGGTGACGCCGGAAGGTGCGGCAATGCTCGCGCTGTTGCTGATCACGGTACCGCTGGAGGTGCCGGCAGTGACGTCGCAGGTCGCACTGAAGGTGACCGAGCTACCGCTTGGTAGATCGACTGCCTGCACGATGTTGCCGCTACCACTGGCCGTACAGGTGCCGCTGCCGCTGCACGTCCAGCTGCATGCGCTCAGCGTGGCCGGGAACGTATCGGTGACATTCGCACCCGTCACCCCAAGCGGGCCGGCATTGCTGGCCACGATGCTGTAGTTCAGGCTGCCACCGGGACTGACACTGGTCACACCGTCGGTCTTGGTGATCGACAGATCGGCCTGGGCCGATACGCTCGTGGTGTCGGTGGCGCTGTTGTTGCCCGGGGTCGGATCGGTGATGCCCGCTGCAGCCGCGACGGTTGCAGTGTTACTGATCACGGTGCCATCGGGTGTGCTGGCGGCGACCAGACAGCTTGCCGTGTACGTGGCCGTTCCGCCGCTCGGCAGGTTCGCCGTGTCGGTGATATTACCGCTGCCTGCCGCAGTGCAAGTCGCGCCGCCGGTGCCTGCGCAGGTCCAGGTGCAGGTCTCGCTCGCGGGGAAGGTATCGGTCACCGTGCTACCCGGTGCATTGCTCGGGCCGCTGTTGCTCGCCGCGATCGTGTAGGTCAGGGTCTGGCCCGGTTGCACGGTCGTTGCGCCATCGGTCTTGGTGATGGCGAGATCAGCGGTCGCCCCAAGGCCATCGGTGTCGGTCGCCGAGTTATTGCCGGGGGTTGGATCGGCCACGCCTGCTGCCGCAGTGACCGTCGCTGTATTGACCAGTGAACCGGTCGCCGCAGACGCGATCGCACAACTTGCGGTGTAGGTCGTGCTGCCGCCGCTCGGCAGGTTGGCCGTGTCGTTGATGTTGCCTGCGCCTGATGCCGTGCAGGTGCCGCCACCGGAACCGACGCAGGTCCAGGTGCAGGTCTCGCTGGCCGGGAAGGTATCCGCAATCGTGCTGCCCGGTGCATTGCTCGGGCCGCTGTTGCTGGCGGTGATCGTATAGGTAACCGATCCGCCCGGCGTTGCCGTGGTCACGCCGTCGGTCTTGGTAATCGACAGATCGGCGCTGGCCCCGAGAGTATCGGTGTCGGTCGCCGAGTTGTTGCCCGGAGTGGGATCGGTCACGCCTGCTGCCGCAGTCACCGTCGCTGTATTAACCAGTGAACCGGTTGCTGCGGGTGAGATCGCGCAGCTTGCCGTGTAGGTCGTGCTGCCGCCACTCGGCAGGCTTGCCGTGTCATTGATGTTGCCTGAGCCCGATGCGGTACAGGTGCCGCCGCCAGCGCCGACACAGGTCCAGGTGCAAGTCTCGCTCGCCGGGAACATATCCGCGATCGTGCTGCCCGGTGCATTGCTCGGGCCGGCGTTGCTCGCCGTGATCGTGTAGGTCGTGGAACCGCCGGGCGTTGCTGTCGTCACGCCGTCGGTCTTGGTGATCGCAAGGTCCGCCGTCGCACCCAGCCCGTCCGTATCGGTCGCCGAGTTATTGCCGGGAGTCGGGTCGGTGACGCCGCCGGGGGCCGTGACGGTCGCGGTATTGACCAGCGAGCCGGTCGCGGCTGCGGAGATCGTGCAGCTCGCGGTGTAGGTCGTGCTGCCGCCACTGGGCAAATTGACCGTACCGTTGATATTGCCGCTGCCCGATGCGGTACAAGTACCACCACCGGCGCCGACACAGGTCCAGGTGCACGTCAGCGAGGCCGGGAAGGTATCAGCCACCGTCGCACCGGCCGCGTTGCTCGGGCCGGCGTTGCTCGCGGTGATCGTGTAGGTCGTGGAACCGCCCGGTGTCGCGGTCGTGACACCGTCGGTCTTGGTGATCGACAGATCCGCGCTCGCACCGAGTGCATCGGTGTCGGTCGCCGAGTTATTGCCGGGGGTTGGATCGGCCACGCCTGCTGC
>JBDTOS010000033.1:0-14928 GCA_039933095.1 Dokdonella sp. | reverse complement strand
AGATATGCGCTGTGAGCGCGCAGCTGCCGAGAACCAGCAAGCCGGGCGCGACGAAGTCGTGGCGTTCGATCTTATAGCCGCCGAGGACGATGCCGAGGATCGGCGAAGCTTGGAGCGCGAGTACCTCCAGCAACCGGTTGGACGCGAAGTGCCGGGCGATGCGCCCATACTGCCTGATAGTCCGTTGGGTCATGACGCGGGTTGCGGTTGCGGCTCAGTGTCGAGGCCGGCGGCTTCGTAAAGTCTCAACCACAATGCGTAGCCGACGTCCTCCGACCAATAGTATCGACCTACCGTCGCACTGAGATCGTTGTGGTAAAGCAGTGGCGGAGAGCGGCGGACAAGCGCGAAGTCGTCGGCACCAAGCTGCGCCAAAATGCGGCGCGCCGCCTGCTGCGCCTGGGCATTCGTGGGTGATCCCGTGGCCTCGACAAGCCACTGCGCGGCCTCGGCCCAGATTGCCTGCCCCTCGGTCGCAAGCGCCAGTCGCTCGACCGGCAGTGGCAGCGGACAGCCGAGCCGTGACAGTTCAGCTACGCGAAGATACGGAAGGAGCGCCGACTTGGCGTAGTAGACCCAGATGTCTTCGTCGCGATACGAGCGCTGCAAGGCACCGCAAAGTGCCTGCGCCGCCGGCGGATCGAGATCGCGCAGCATCAGATACACATGTAACTGGATCGTGATGTCGGTCGGGTTCGGATCACTGCCGGGATCGAGGCATTGGTAGTCTTTTTGCTGCGCCAACCAGGTGCGGTAGAAGCCTCTCGCATCACGATAGCGGTCGAGCGCATCTAGCATGGGTTGCCGCCTGGGATCGCTGGCGCCGTGGCCAGCGATTCTCCACGTGAGGGCGGTGTCGTCGGCGTCCGGCGTGATGGCGCAGCCAAGCCTGCCGATCGCTGGTCCATCCGGCAGCCCATGGTAGCGAACCAGGCCATTGCTTTCGATCTGTGCGGCGAGGTGTAGGCGTGCACGTTCGAGCGCGGAAGCGAGGCCATGGGGCCGCGCGATCGGCGAGAGGAGATCGACCAGCGTCGCGGTCAGGAATGTGTTCAGCTCCGGCTGCGGTGCTTCGTAGCGCAGACTTTTCGTATGCGAGGTGAGCCAGGCTCCGTACTCGGTCTGATGGTCGCGCAGCAGCGATGTCGCACGCGCGGCCATCGTATTCAGCGCCATCTCATCCAACTCCGATCCCGATAGTGGCTGCGACGGTGCCACGGCCGTCGTCGCCATGAGCAGTTGTGGCCGTATGACTACCTGCTGCTCACGGACGATGCGGAAATCGCTTCTCGGTTCGACGCGAACGGCGAGCTGAAGCACGTGCTCGCCTGACGCAACGCCCCACAGGTTAGCGGTCAGGTGCCAGCCCGAAAGCGCACGCGTGTGCATGGCCTCGTCGACGTCCGCACGCGGCAGGAACTGCGTCGTCGTGCCAATGACAACGCCGTTGACAAGCAGCACCACTTGGGCGGGGGCGCGCGCGCAGGCAAGCGCCCAGCCTTCGAGCACCGCGCCGGGCTCCAGCTCTGGAGGCCTTGATGCCGACGGCAGGAGGGTTTGACCAACTCGATCGATCGTGCCAATCGCGTCGCAAAGAAGCTCGCCTGGCGCAGACGGATGACCCAGCTCGGTAACGAACGGGATATTTCCAGGATTCCATGCGCCACGCATGGAGGTGGGGTCTCCTGCGTAAATGAGTTCGTCGCTCGTCTTCGTGTACCAGAACGCTCCCACCGTTTGCACACCGACTGAAACCGTGATCGTCGCGACGAAGAAACCGCGTGTCACGGGGCGCAGAACCAGCGGCACAGGCGCTAGCATCCACATCAGGATCGGCAAGACATCGGTCAACCAGCGCGGCCCCCATGATGTGCCGGCACGCCAGTCGCCCTGCGCGTACAGCACGATCTGCGCGATGACGGCGAGGGCGAGCACCACGGCGAGTACTCTCGTGCCGGGCGATCGCAGGCGCTGGATAAGTCCAACGACAACGAAGGCGAGGAACGGCGAAAAGACGAGTAGCCCACGCGCCGGGCTGACCAGCAACCCGGCAAGTCCCCACCAATTGCCCTGCAAGAAATTGACCGGAGGCTTCACCACGCCATATCCACCGGCGAGATGCCCCATGAAGCCCACGTTGTAGTACAGAAGCATGGCCATCGGGACGAAGGCGCCGGCGATCAGCCACGCCGCGCTGCGCCATTCTCGCCACACCACGAAAAATCCGATTGCCACAGCAACCAGCGCGTCGGGTGGGCGATTGGCCGCCATCAGGACGAAGACGGCACCGAGGAGCGCGATCCGCTTGGCGCTCGCGGGAGCGAGGACCAGCAGCATCGCCAAGGCAATCAGGAGTTCACCGGTCCCGTGCTGCCAAAGCGCCTGGCTTGAAATCACCCAGGTATTGGTGCCGAAGGCGAATGCGAGGGCGAGCGGCAGGCACCACCGGTTGCCCTCGCGACGCAGCATGAGGAACACAAAGACGCTGGCGACTGTAGCGAGAATCGACGCCGCGAGCTTTTCCATCCACTCCGCTGCCCGGTCGACTTGTGGCTGTTCCCATCCACGTGCGTCAAGCCAGAGAACTGCCGGTAGATACAGCGGCGCCACTATCAACGGCGTCACCACGGGATAGAACGAGGCAAGTTCGTGGTTGCGGGTGCGGATCAGCCAGTAAGCCGGCGGCTCGAAATAGACCGCTTTCCCGTCGTCGTTCGCAGGCCGATAACGTGGCAGAGCCAGCGGATGACCGTGCGCGAAAAGACGTTTGTACGCATCGGGCTCAAGCGTGCCCTGATGCCAAAGCAGCAGCGGCAGGTAGCGCGCAGAAACAGTGTCCCCGCTACCGATCTGCCGCAGGTTCGCGTTGTAAACCAGTAGGCATACCACGGCCAGGATCAGCGGCACCACCAGAGATCGCAGGCGCGAGCTGCGCGAATGTGGCACGGCGGTGGTCATGGGCGGTTAGGGTGCATGGCGCGCAAGCTTAGCGGATCGACATCGTCCGGTGGCCTTGGTAAGTTGATCGCTTCAGTACGAAATAGAAACAGACCTAGATGCGGCCAAGCGGGCAGAGAACGCTGGTGACGGGCGGCGCCGGTTTTCTCGGATCCCACTTGTGCGATGCGCTGATTCGGCGTGGCGACAATGTCCTATGCGTGGACAATTTCCACACTGGCACGCGTGACAACATTGCGCCGTTATTGGCGCATCCGCGTTTCGAACTGCTGTATCACGACGTCACGGTGCCGCTCGATGTTGAAGTCGACCGCATCTTCAATCTCGCCTGTCCGGCATCGCCGGTTCACTACCAGCACGATCCGGTACGGACCACGCGAACTTGCGTGCATGGCGCGATGAACATGCTCGCGCTCGCCGAGCGTCGAGGTGCTCGCATCCTGCAGGCGTCGACCAGCGAAGTCTATGGGGATCCGGAAGTTCATCCACAGCCCGAAAGTTATTGGGGCCGGGTTAATCCTATCGGCATGCGCAGCTGCTACAACGAGGGCAAGCGTTGTGCCGAAACGCTGTTTTTCGACTATCACCGGCAATACGATCTGGAAATCAAGGTGGTTCGAATTTTCAATACCTACGGTCCACGCATGTATGTCAACGATGGCCGTGTTGTCAGCAATTTCATCGTCCAGGCGCTTCGCGGCGAAGACGTAACGCTTTACGGCGATGGCAGCCAGACGCGTTCGTTCTGCTACGTCGACGATCTGATCGAGGGGCTGCTGGCCGCAATGGATACGCCGGCCACGTTCACCGGCCCCGTCAACATCGGCAACCCTGCCGAATTGACCATGCGCGCTCTCGCCGAATGCGTGCTGCTTCTCAGCGGCAGCCAATCGCGAATTGTGCATCATCCGCTGCCGCCGGATGACCCGAAATTGCGTCGACCGGAAATTGGCCTCGCCAGATCAGCGTTAGGTTGGGAACCCAAAGTGCAGCTCGATGAGGGACTTAAGGAAACGATCGTCTACTTTCGTACGCAGCTGAACGCATGAGGCAGGAACAGCGGAAAGTGGACGTGGAACGAAGGGCGATCATCGTCGCGGGTATGCATCGCAGCGGTACGTCGATGACGACCCGGATCATCAATCTTCTGGGCGCGGCGCTTGCCCACGATCTGATTCCTTCCGGCATCGGCAACGAGCGCGGTCACTGGGAATCGCGAGCGGTGCAAAACCTGCACAACGAAATGCTCGGGGAGATCGGTTCCGATCTTTATTCGCCGGTGAACTTCTCAGTCGGCTGGTTCGGCAGCACCGCCGCGCAACAATGGATCAGTCGCATACGCGATCTCATTGCCGACGAATACTCGACGTCGAACTTCTTCGTGTTGAAGGATCCGCGCATCGCGCTGTTTATTCCGCTCTGGTCGGAAGCCCTACGCCAATCGTCGATCGTGCCGCAATTCGTGATTCCGTTTCGGCACGCCGAGGCCGTCGCGGCCTCGCTGGAGGTGCGCGAGCGCACGCTAGCGAGCGGTAATGCCTTGCCGCCCGCGCAGGGTGTCGCTGTATGGCTTCGTTATGTGCTGGCGGCGGAGAAATTTACGCGCGATCAGGCACGCACTTTCGTCGCGTTCGACAATATGCTTGCCGATTGGCGAGCGGAGTTCGCGCGCATGGGTCGGCAACTCGGCGTCGACTGGCCAAACTGGCAGCGTGTGGACGCCGAGATTGATGACTTCCTCGATGTGGAAAGTGGCGGCAATGCAACGGGCAATGCGGCGAATGACGCTACGGGGATCTGCCAGGGCCTTTACGCGAACCTGCTGCAGGCTGTCCTAGAGCCGCAATCGAATTTCCCGGTATTCGGCGACGCAATACAGGCAATCGCGACTGCCGAAGATCTACTCGGGCCATCCATCCTTGCCAGGGAAAGAGTATTCAACGACCTTCGCCAACATGTCGATGCCGCTGCGAAACGGCATGATATCGAACGTGCGGACATGCATCGCCAGTTTGCCGTCGAAATCGGCTTGCGCGAAACGCGCGCTGCAGAGGCAACCGCCCATGCCCGGCGGATGGAAGAAACCTTTGAAACGCTGGAAAGGGAACGCCGAGATACCTTGGACTATGCCAAATCGCTGGAACAGGATCGCGACCGCGCCGTCGAAAACGAGGCAAAGCGAGAGTGCGAACGCGCGGCCATGCACGCCCGATTTGCCGCTGAAATCGATTTACGCGACGCCCGCATCGCAGAGGCCGTCGCCCACGCCCAGCAGATGGAAGAAACCGTCGAAGCAATGGAGCGGGAACGCAGAGATGCCTTCGACTATGCCAAGTCGCTGGAACAGGATCGCGACCGCGCCGTCGAAAGCGAGGCAAATAAAGAGCGCGAACGCGCCGCCATGCACGCCCGGTTTGCCGCCGAAATCGATTTGCGCGATGCCTGCATCGGTGAGGCCGCCGCCCACGCCCGACAGATGGACGAAACCATCGAAATGCTGGAGCGAGAGCACACCAACGCATCCAATTACGCCAAATCGCTGGCGAACGACCGCGACCGCGCGGTCGAATACGCCGAGTCACTGAAAAAAAGCCGGGATGAAGCACTCGATTATGCGCAGGCGCTCGAGCAAGCCCGCGACGCGACAACGCAGCAAAGGCGCTTGGATCTGTGTGCGCGCAATGGAATGCCGGTGTTTTTCACGATCGCCTCGCGCAACTATCTGGCTTACGCCATGACGTTGATGCAGTCGATCGCGGCGCTTTATCCCGACGCGCCGAGATACCTGATACTCGCGGACCGCGATGAGAACGACGTCGCCCTCGTCGGCGCTCCGTTCATCACCATTCCCGCCGAAGCGCTCGCGCTGCCGGATTTTGATGCGTTCGCGTTTCGCTACAACATCATGGAATTCAATACGGCGATCAAGCCGTATGCATTCGCTCATCTGCGTCGACGACATCCCGGGCACGGCATCGTCTATCTCGATCCCGATATTCTCGTGGTGGAGCCGCTCACCGAGGTCGAAGCCGCATTCGCGGACGGCACGCTGGCGGTGCTGACGCCGCATCTCCTCGAACCCATCGATGACGGTCATCATCCTGGCGAGCGCGAGATTCTTTCGAGTGGTACCTACAACTGCGGATTCGTAGCGATCGGCGCGCACCCGGAGGCCGACCGCCTGATCGCATGGTGGGCGGATCGTCTCGAATTCGGTGCGCTCAGCGACGTTGCCGCAGGCCTGTTCACCGACCAGAAGTGGGTGGACCTTGTGCCGGGATTGTTTCCCGACGTGCATATCCTGCGTGATGAAGGGTATAACCTCGCATACTGGAATTTGTCGCAACGCCCGGTGTCGCGGCATGGGGTTCATTGGTATGCGGGAAAGCAGCGCCTCGCTTTCGTCCACTTCAGCGGCGTCGATCTCGATCGTCCGGCGCAATTCTCCAAGCACCAGAATCGCCATACGCATGCGACGATCGGGGCACTGCGGCCGCTGTACGAGCATTACCTGGATCGTCTTGCCGAGAATGGCCATCCAGAACACCGCACCAAGCCTTACGCGTTCGGCAGATTCGCCGATGGCGAGCCGATCTGCGATCCTGTACGCGTCGTCTACCGGCGCTATTTCGACAAGGGGACGGAGCAGCCGCAAAGCGCCCCGTTCTCCATGGACCGGCGGTTGTACGACCTCCCTTGCGATGAACAGTCCGCGCATGTCGAGGCACCAATTACACGCGTGATGTACGCCGTGTGGAAAATGCGAGCCGACCTTCAGCGGGCATTCGACATCAGCCAAGCGGACGGCAGGCATGGGTTCATCCGGTGGTTCGCCCAGACCGCTCAAATGGAAATGGGAATTCCGGAGCGACATCTCGATCCTGCGCGCCGCGCGTTGGAAGCTTGCGAGGCAAATGACGCGCTGGATTCCACGGTAGAGCAACGGCGTACCGCGACGGAACCGAGGCGCCGTGCCGCGTCTCTATGCCTCGACATCATCAATTGGACCTGTAGCTTTCGTCCGGCCCTGTATTTCTACGCGACGATCCCGAAAGGGGTGAGAATTCGCGTTCGTCTTGCGCTCGATCGCCTTGCGGCACGACCCGTGACAGTCGCCCCCACGGCGAGCCCGCGAAGCCAGGCAGGCATCAATCTGGTGGGTTATGCGCACGGCGAATTTGGCGTTGCCGAAGTACTACGTCGGTATGCGTACGCGCTGCAGGGTGGGGGAGTGCCATTCGTCGTGCGCAATTTCGATACTGGTGTTGCAAGCCGCCTTGACGATTTCAGCATGAGGGCTTTTCTATCGGAGGATTGTCCCTACGACGTAAACCTGTTCTGCATCAATGCCGACCAGATGCCGATTGCGCGCGAGCATCTGGGCGACGCAGTTTTTAGCGGGCGCTACAACATCGGTTGCTGGTTCTGGGAACTGGAAAAATTTCCCGAACAATGGCACGGCGCGATCGACCTCGTTGACGAAATCTGGGTCTCTTCACCGTTTGTGCGCGCTGCGATCGCCGCATGTACGCACAAGCCCGTGCACATTGTGCCGGTTGCGCTTGGCGTGCATTTGCCCGAGCGCTATTCGCGAGCGGAGTTCGGATTGCCTGAAGGGGTGTTCCTCTGCCTTTTCAGCTTCGATTTCAATTCCTTTGCCGTCAGGAAAAACGCCGAAGGAGCGATCGCCGCATTCCGCCGCGCGTTCGCCAATAGTCGTCGTAACGTGCATCTTGTGATCAAGGCAACCAATGGCGATCGATTCCCCGATGCGCTGCAGAGGTTGATCGACGCAGCTGCGGGCGACGATCGCATCGATGTGCGCGACGGATTTCTTGATCGGGACAGGATGTGGGCGCTGCAGGCGTGCTGTGATTGCTATATCTCGCTGCATCGATCTGAGGGCTTGGGGTTGGCGTTGGCCGAATGCATGCTGCTTGGCAAACCGGTCGTCGCGACAGCGTACTCCGGCAACCTGGCATTCATGGATGCGGACAACAGCTGCCTCGTCGAGTACTCGCTGATTCCGGTGAACGAAGGCGAATATCCGGCATGGCAAGGTCAGCACTGGGCCGAGCCGGACGTCCAGCAAGCAGCGGCCTACCTTCGGCGCCTGGCCGATGAGCCGGAATATGCACGACAGATCGGGGAAAACGCGAAGGCGACGGTTAGCGAACGCCTTTCTGCCACAGCGAGTCTTGCAGCGGTGACTTCGCGGCTCGCAGAGATTCGCGTGTAATTGTCAGGTTGATACGTGGCCTGCGGGGTTCTACAGTCCCCGAATACCTACGCTTGGATATCGCACAGGGTCACGATCTATAATCTGGCTGCTGTCGTTCAATTCCGAAGCATTAGGCGAAGCGTACCGGCGTCAAATCGTCGAGGATTTCGTTGCAGCTACGAGGTAATTAAATCATGAACATATTCCAAGCCGCAGCAAACAATGCTGGTGACGTCGCCAAGAGATATTTTCCTAATCCAAATCTCAGCTGGAGAGTACTAACTTGGCTCGTCACAGTCTGTGGGCTAGTAAGTTTCTACAACTATCGCTGGAACTATGCCATACCTATATCGCTGAACGACTCCGGAGCGCTGCTATCTTTGCTTCCACTTATCGCCTTGGTGGGACTAACCACGCTTTTTATTGGGGCAATATCGCTGTATGTATTAATGTTACTAATAATGATTGCGTCTATTGCTGATATTCATTCCGACGATGGTCTTCGACGAAGTTTCGCACTTGACGGACTTCCTGGTCTTATCCCAAAGGTGTTCGGCAATTTAATTATTTGCTATGTTGCGGCAAAGATCGGTGCGCACTCATACTCACTTGCGTTTGAAGGGAACCTATTTTTTATTATCCTAATATGGTTTCTAGCTTTTAGTTCGGTGGTATTTGCAAATTTCGGTATTGGCTACATCAGTGCGGATCGTCAAAAAAAAGTATTGACATGGGCTCGACGTGTCGTTGGGTTTTTTATGGCAATTTTTTTCTTGGGATCCCTCCCATTGTTTATCGTTCCAGTGGTGCGGTGGATAGTGAAAAATCCACAAATTAATTTATTTGAATTACAACCAGATGACTCAGTTAACTGGAGCGGGATGATCGGCGTAGTCGCGGGATTGTGCGCTTTCCTATATCGCTTACTTGCGCTTGCGGGCTTCGGGCGTTGGACGGTCAACACCTACTTGGTGTTCGCTGCTCTAGTTTTCTCCATTTGTCCGTCCAGTGCTTCCGTTGTTGTTCGACAATCGGTTCGAGCGCTTGGAGCAGGATCGTATATAGCTTCCCTTACATATGACGGTAAGGAGTACATTGATCATGAAATTTTGCTTGATATTGGCGACAGACTAATACTGCGCAATCCGTGCAGTGAAAGGGACGCGGATAGGTTAATTTTTAAGCGAGAAAAAATTGATCACATAATCTACGCAGTGCAACCTGCGTGCGACATCGATAGTATAGTCAGGGAACGATTAAAAATTATTGAGAGTTGCAGGTTATTGGCCACCTTTGAAAATATGCTTGGAGATTTGAACAAATATGAAGAAGCGGCGAAATCGGAAAACGGTGAGGTTGGGGCTACTACTCAAAAGAAGGGACCAATCCCAAGATGGTGCGGGCAATTGAATCCAAGCTTCCAATAGTAGTTTTTCCGTTCTTTCTAGGCGCACCCAGAATCCATGCACCGCAATTTCTGGGCGGCCTGCGGCGGCTCCCCGCACGCACGACAATTCTCTCCCGACGAAGAACTTGTTACCCCGTTTTCGTCAATGGGCGCGACCGAGGCAGGTTTGGCAGGAAGGAGGGAGCCACAGTGCTAGATTCCGCAACCGGCAGCACCGCGTCGGCACACTCCGAGCAATTCAGCGGTAGAAACCTGACCAAGACCCAAGCTCATCCGCAGTTCGCGAAATCCCTCAGCGGAGACGTGCCACATTCGGCGACGGCGCGGCTTCCGGGAGGGTCTTTTCGGTGGGTCCGCCCCATCCGAAATGCGGGGATAATGTATATTATGTCAAATACAATCAGGATATGCAGACGCACGATCAAATACCGCACAAGCAAATGAGTACCAACATGGCCCCGCTCCGAGTAACGCCGAGACAATTTCGCGAACAGCTTGAACGAAGTATCGACGTCTGCGGAACAATGGGCATAGATATCAATAAAGGGCGAATAGCATCTTATCTGGCTGTGTTCCGCACCTTAGAGGCAGCGAGCGACAACGTCACGCAGCTCCTCGATCGGCAACTGGTATGGGCCGCGTGCTGCGAAACATACGATTTATCTTCGCTCGGGCTGTTACCAACCGGCACGCTATTGAGCTGCCGCCATCGCCTTCACAGATTAGCAACTGGACCGGGTTTGTATACAGACGCTGGCTCTGCTGATCCGGGCCGAGACCTAGCCTTCGAACTTAAAACTGCCCTCTCTTTCTTCGAGGCGGGTGCGGAAATTTCAATGAGTTCCCCCGCAGATGTCGTCGCGTCTTTCGATGACGAAAAAGTTCTCGTTGAATGCAAGCGAATCAATAGGAAAGGCGGGCTTCGCCGTCGATTGGAGGAGGGATTCGATCAATTCCTACAGCATCGGAAGACTGAGTCTGGCCTCGGAATACTCGCGCTAGACATAACGCGTGTGGTTAACAAGGAATTCGGGGTCATGGTTGCCACTCAGGAAGCACAGGCGACCGAGATTCATAGAGAAATCGAAAGCGTGCTCGCAAACGTTCAGGAAGAAAGGCGTCGAGCAAATCGGAACATCTCAAATCCTTCAGACGTGGATGCATTGATGTTTCGCGTCCTCTGTATGGCGGGAACGCCCGACGGCGCATTGGAGTCGGTCGGCTCCACATGGCAAATACACCCATTGATGGAATCGAATACAAAGCGGTTCAGACGGCTATATGACGTAATGCAGAGACTTCCGGGAGCCGATCCTGGAATTTTTGAATTCGCGTAACTGTGCTGGACTGCCGTCGAAGCGATGGAAGTTGGACTTTGCAGCTAAACGCGAATCCCGCTAGAATGCGCGGCTGTTCTATCGCCTACCCGCTCTCTTCGAGGTCGTTCCATGAAAGTTCTCTCATCGCTCAAGTCGGCCAAGACGCGCCATCGCGACTGCAAGGTCGTGCGCCGTCGCGGCAAAATTTTCGTCATCTGCAAGAGCAATCCACGTTTCAAGGCGCGTCAGCGCTAAGCCTGATCTGTTCAGTTCGAACACCTGAAGGGGTTCGGATCGCAGGCAACGAACATCGTGAATCCAGCCAAGGGCCGCTTCTGCGGCCTTTTGCGTTTTCGGGCTTTGCGCACAGAATCCTCAGGTCGGCGTGGACCGTGACGCCGGGTTCTGCTACAACGTCACCACTGGCTCCGCGCGACCATTGTCGCCGCCAAATCAGAGGCTTGGTCGATGAACTTCATGCATAAACTCCGCACGAATTCGGCGAATCCGGTCGCCAACGCATTCTCTCGTCGCGCCACTCACGTCGTGACCGGGCTGGTGATCGGATTGCTGGTTGCACTCGGCACAACAACGATCGCGCAGGCCGAGAGTCTCGCAATGCGAAACGCGCAGCGCTCGGAATCTATGGTGGCGCCGACACGCGGCATGAGCATGGCGGCTGTCGAACAGCGTTTCGGCAAGCCTCTGGAAGTGCTGCCAACCCGCGGCGGCGATACGCCACGCCATCCGCCGATCAACCGTTGGCGTTACGCTGGCTTCACCGTGTACTTCGAGCGCAACCGGGTTATCCATAGCGTTGCCAAAAGCAGCATTGCCAAAACCTGACTCGCGTCCCATTCGGATTGATCGACGCCGGTTGAATCGCGCGCATTCGATGACACACACGCAATGAGCACCGATTTGCGCCTGCCGGCGGAGTGGGAGCCGCAGTCGGCGATCTTGATTGCCTGGCCTCACGCCGATACCGATTGGGCGGAGCGGCTGGGCGAAGTCGAGCGCACCTATGTCGATCTCGCCTGTGCCATCGCTCGCTTCCAGACGGTCGTCATCTGCGTCGCTGATGCGCGGTTGCGAGCACACGCACATCGCCTGCTCGCAACTGCCGGAATCAACGAATCACGCCTGCGCTTTGTCGAGGTCGCCTACGACGACACCTGGTTGCGTGATACTGGACCAATTACGCTCCGCGACGACTCACGCTTCGTGCTCGATGATTTCCGCTTTACGGGCTGGGGCGGCAAGTTCGAGGCGAGTCGCGATGACGAGCTGGTTGAGTCGCTGGTGGCCCGAGGCTTGTTCCAGAACGCCGAACATCGCCGCATCGAGTGGGCGCTTGAAGGCGGTGCGATCGAATCGGATGGTCGTGGCTCGATCCTGACGACCTGGCGCTGCCTCGGTTTGCGCCATTCCGGCCAATCGCGTGCGCAGATCGACGCCACCTTGAATGAATCGCTGAGTGCCGATCGCGTGCTGTGGCTCGATCACGGTTATCTCGAAGGCGACGACACCGACGCGCATATCGACACCCTCGCCCGCTTCGCGCCGAACGACGCCATCGTGTTTCAGGCCTGCGACGATCCAGACGATAGCCACTACGCCGAACTTGCGAAGATGCGCGATGAGATCGCTGCGCTGCGCACCGCAGATGGGCAACCCTATCGGTTACATCCCCTGCCCTGGCCACAAGCAATTTTCGACCGTGTGCCAGAAGCCGGCGAGGAAGACGCTGCCGCTGATGCGGTCGCGCCACGCCGACTTGCTGCATCGTACGCAAATTATCTGATCATCAATGGCGCTGTGCTTGTCCCGGCCTATGGCGATGCTGCTGACGCCGACGCGGCTCGCATCATCGGTACGGCGCACCCGGGCCGCGAGGTCGTACCGATTCCGTGCCGGCCCTTGATATGGCAGAACGGCAGCCTGCATTGCCTGACCATGCAATTGCCTGCGGGCGTGCTGGTGCAGACAACGTCGTAGCTTTGGACTAGCAGTAGGCGTCGAGGCCGACTGCCGTGGTCATTGGCCTTCAGGCGGTTGCCAAAGTTCTACCTTGTTGCCTTCCGGATCGATGACCCAGCCAAACTTCCCGTATTCGGAATCGTCGACCTTGTCGAGAACGTTGCAACCTTCTTCGCGCAAGACTTTTACCAGAGCGTGGAGATCTTCCACCCGGTAATTGACCATGAAAGTTGCAGTGCCGGGTGTGTATTGGGCTTCTTTCGAAGATTGAATCGACCAGATGGTGGTTCCGGCAAACGGCTTGCCTTCACCGTCGGCCCAGGTGAATGCCGTGCCACCCCAATCCTGAACATCGATTCCAAGGTGCTCCTTGTACCAGGCCTGCAGTGCCGCAGGGTCTTTGGCTTTGAAGAAGATGCCGCCAATGCCAGTGACTCGTTTCATGGAACCTCCGAGATCGAATAGGGGTGAGGGAGAGTCAAAAGATCGGGCTCAGAAACATCCGCCCATACGCGACGAATACCATGACGAAGCCCAGCACGCCGCTCATGATCATCGGCGCGACTTCGCGGTACTTGACGTGTACCCCGATGAACACGAGGCTCTCGATCGCCAGGATCGACGCGGCCACGATCGTCAACGAGGGCTGCCAATGGAACGCGGCGGGCACGATGAGCCCGACCGTGCAGACGAGTTCGAGGACGCCCAAGGCCAGCCATACATTCCTCGGCAACGCGCCAAATGACTGCACATCGTGGCTTATCTTGTCGAACATGAAGACCTTCATGACACCCGACGATCCGTACAGGAGCGCAGCGAGAATTTGCAAGACCCATAAGAGAATATTCATCGTACGCTCCACGGCGTATGCGTATGCGTAGGCTTGGCAAAGAGTGTGTTGAACCCCCCGAACTCCATCACGTGTTGTCCCTCATGAAGCATGCTTTCGGTTGTCCGCTCGATGGAAAGGTTAGACCTCGTTCTCACAATGCAAAACATAGGCAGACCGCAGCTCTGGGCAGTGAGTGGTAAAGAAGTTCGCGACAGCCTGCTTAGGATTGCGTTGAGCCGCCGAGACTCTTTTCACACGATCAAATTGCTCGGCAAGACCGAGGTGAGCGATCCATGCCATAACCTCAACCGGGCTGCTTGGCTCTGGGATCGAATCTTCCATACGCTTCACACAGTTGATGGTCATTGCAATGAGCGAAGATACGTCCTTCAACGTTGGCTTTCTGTCCTTGAAGTGATCGAGCAACAACATCGCGTCGAGACTCTTGTATTTTGCCGCTAAGATCGCGCTTTCTCCGAGCAAATGATCCCTCTGCGTCTTGCTTAGCCCAGCATTGGACCGACGATGAATGACGCGATTTCGCCAATGAAGGAGCAAGAGAGGGCCCCACAGCAGATGATCCGACGGTAGGTCGAGGCATCCCGCCAAAACAGTGAGCCTCTGAGCACGATCGGAATCAGTGGGTAGCTTGACTTTAGGCAGTCCTGGCACCCCAATTATGGTGTCAACATACGCACACAGTTCCTCGGCAGTGAAGACAATAGTTGCATTCAGCGCAAAACTACGCGCAGCCCTGCTCGATGTGCGCAAGTCAGCTGGTCGCCAACTGATGTCCATGGCTGTCGGCTTACACGCGACGCCGGACTCTACACCGGCAAGCCCAACAGCAATCGTGTTGAGGTGATGCACGACGTGTCCTATGGCATCAAGGAAAGGACGAAGTGCGGGTGTCTTCATGTGACTGGTGTGTGGCTAGGAATCGAACCTAGACTCCGGCTTTGAGAATCTCACTTTAATCGGCCGGCGTTTACCATTCACTTCCACACGTGAAAGGGATCATTTGGGTTTAACACCATATAGACCGCGAAGGCGATCATACGCAACGGATGTTCACCTGCGTGGTAGGGCCTGTCAATCAGAAAAATTCCACACCAAATCGTAGTGACCTTGCGCTATCAGCGATCCCGCTTCCGTTGCCGAGCTGGATAAATCTATCTTGCGCGGTTGAGTGACCAATCGTAGTCGCTGT
>JBDTOS010000032.1:0-14960 GCA_039933095.1 Dokdonella sp. | reverse complement strand
TGCGACGCGCTCGATTCCAAGCGTCGGCGGATTCGGTTGGCGCGCGCAGGCGCAGGCCGGCGGCGAGGCGACCAATGGCCGCGCCGAACTCGACTACCTCGGACGCTACGGCCAGGTTCAGGCCGGCGTCAGTGATTTCAACGGGAGTGCCGCGGCCTATGCCAACGTCAACGGCGCACTGGTCTTGATGGGCCGCAATGTGTTCGCGTCACGTACGATCAGCAATGGCTTCGCGGTGGTGTCCTCCGATGGCATCCCCAACGTGCCGGTGCGCCTGGAAAACAATCCGATCGGCAGTACCGACAGTCGAGGCATGCTGCTGGTCACGCCACTCAACTCGTACCAGAACAACAAGCTGAGCATCGATCCGATGGACCTGCCGGCTGATGTGCGGATCGATCATGTGGAAACGGTGGCCGCGCCGAAGGATCGTTCCGGCACCATGGTGCGCTTCGGCATCACGCCGGTGCGCGCCGCATCCCTGATTCTGGTCGATAGCGACGGCAAGTATCTGCCGCTTGGCAGCCAGGCCCGGCTTCGCGATGCGCCGGACGAATCTGCTCTGGTGGGCTTCGACGGTTCGCTCTATCTGGATACCCTAGGTGAACACAACGTGCTCGACATCGACACCCCGTCGGGCCCTTGCCGTGTGGCGTTCGACTATCGCAATCAGGGCAGCGATATCCCGCAAATAGGACCATTGACGTGCCGCCTGGAGCAGCCATGAATGCGCCGTTAGTGCGAGTTCCATCTGTATGGTTGTTGATTGGCTTCGGGCTGGCGTGGAGCGCGTCCGCGACAGCGGCGAACGTAAGCTGCTCGGCGTCGATGAGCGCGCTGAGTTTCGGCACCGTCGATCCGCAGTCGAGCCTGACCAACAGCAATGCCACGCTGACCTACACCTGCACCAACTCCAACAACAAGGCGTACTCTGCGACGGTCTGCTTCAGCCTCGGCGAACCTGCTGGAGGCCCGACCAATCCGCGCCAGATGGACGATGGGGCTGGACATGTTCTGAACTTCCAGATGTATCAGAACCCGACCTATACCCTGGTCTGGGGCAGTGACTACTTCGGCACATTTCGCACCCCGCTGACGGTGAACCTGACCATTGCGGGGAGCGGATCGCAGTCGGGTTCCGCGACTCTTTACGGTCAGGTATCGAGCGGGCAAACCTCGGCGATACCCGGTAGCTACAACGACAACTTTTCCAGCGGCGATACCGCGCTGACGATAAACGAATTGAAGGGAAACGTTGCGCCAGGCGCATGCGCCGGTGCGGTCACCTCGGTGGGCTCTTTCCCGTTCAACATAACGGCGACTGTGGCACGTCGCTGTACTGTCACGACCGGTACGACTCTCAATCTCGGCACGGTTGCGTCGTCCGCAACCAACGTCAGTGGCAACAACTCGATTGTGGTCACGTGCGCGACCAGCACGCCCTACTACGTGGGCCTCTCGCCTTCCAACGCCAACAACGTCGGTGCCGGACTGATGGTAGGAACCGGCAGCAACACCGACAAGGTGCCCTATCAATTACGTTCGGCGTCCGGTCTCAGCGGAACCATCTGGGGCAATACCTCGACTTCGACCTCGGTCGGAAACGGAGTGGCAGGCACCGGCAATGGGGTCGGCCAGTCTTTCACGGTATATGCGACAGTCACGAGCGCCAACTACACACCCGATACCTATACCGATACGGTAACGGTCAATGTCAACTACTGAGCGTCGCACCGCCGGACGCGCTGCTGTGCAGCGCCTGCAATCGATCAGCGCGACGAAACGTATTTCTCGCGACGGATATGCGGTATCGGCAAGCCGGCATCTTTGAGCAGGGCGAAGGCTTGGTCGACCATGTCGGGATTGCCGCACAGGTAGGCGATATCGCGCTCGGGATTGGGTGCAAGTTCACCAAGTGCGACATGCACACGACCGTTGCGATCGCTTGGTCGCGGCGAGCTGCGCGGCACCCGACTGAAGCACGGATGAAACGTGAATCCAGGCGTCATCTGCGCAAATGCCTCGAACTCCTCGCCGTATAGAAGCTCTTCTTCGTTGCGCGCGCCGTAGACAAGCGCGAACTCGCGACCCTCGCGGGTCAGGCGCGCGATCTGCGGCAGCATCGCGCGATACGGGGTGACTCCGGTGCCGGTCGCGACCAGCAGGTAGCGCACATTGGTGTCGTTTTCCATCAGACAGAAACGACCATATGGCCCGCTTGCCTCGATCTCGCCACCTTGCGGCAATCCATCGAGTAATTTGGTTGCGGCGCCGCCATCGACATAGGAAACGGCAATCTCGACATATTCGATTGGCGTCGTATCGCCAATGCCGATCGTGCCGACCGAATAGCTGCGCTTGGTCGGCTTGCCGTCGTCGTAGTGGAAATGGATCTGGATGAACTGACCCGGCACGAACACGAACGGCTGGCCATCGGCGCGTGCGAAGGCCATATGGCGCACGGCCGGCGCAAGCATGCGACTTGCCGCAAGGCGAAGTTGGAAATGTTCAGCCACGAAGTTCCGGAATTGGCAGCAAATTAGACGGTTATACTAACAAGATCGCACCCGGTCTCCGCGCTGGTGCATGTCCTTCATCGATGACGCTCCCGCACTTATGGCCTCTACTCCGGCGCTCGAAGTCAGCAACTTGAGCAAGACGTATGCGACTGGCGTACAAGCGCTCAAGGGTATTTCGTTGAGCGTACAGCCTGGCGATTTCTTCGCCCTGCTGGGCCCGAATGGAGCCGGCAAATCGACCTTGATCGGAATCTTGTCCTCGCTGGTCAACGCGACCGGTGGAGAGGCGCGCGTGTTTGGCGTGTCGGTGCACGCGCAGCGCAGCGCGGCGATGGCGATGATCGGGTTGGTGCCGCAGGAATTGAACATCAACCAGTTCGAAGTGCCGCTCGAAATCTGCATCAATCAGGCCGGGTTCTACGGCATTCCGCGATCGATTGCGGTCGAGCGCGCCGAGAAGTATCTGAAGCAGCTCGCGTTGTGGGACAAGGCGCACACGATGGCGCGCATGCTGTCCGGCGGCATGAAACGACGGCTGATGATCGCGCGCTCGATGATGAACGAGCCGAAGTTGCTCATCCTCGACGAACCGACCGCCGGCGTCGATATCGAGATCCGCCGTTCAATGTGGAAGTTCGTGCGCGAGATCAACGAAGCCGGCACGACCGTGATCCTGACCACGCACTATCTTGAAGAAGCCGAGCAACTCTGCCGCAATATCGCGATCATCGATCACGGGCGCATCATCGAGAATACCTCGATGAAAAATCTGCTGTCGAAGCTCGACGTGGAAACCTTCGTGCTCGATCTTGTCGATAGCTGCGATCGGGTGCCGGACGTGCCCGGCGTGCGCATGGTCCGCGTCGACGCGCACACGATCGAGGCGGAAATGTCGCGCGAGCACGATTTGAATTCGTTGTTCCTCGCGCTGAGCGATAGCGGCATCACGGTGCGCTCGATGCGCAACAAATCGAACCGACTGGAAGAATTGTTCGTGCGTCTGGTCGAGACCGGCAAGGTGGCGGCATGAACGCGCGCGGCAATCTGATCGCACTCGGCACGATCGTGCGCCGCGAGGTCGCGCGCATCCTGCGTATCTGGATGCAGACGTTGCTGCCGTCGGCGATCACGATGACGTTGTACTTCGTCATCTTCGGCAACATGATCGGCCGCCGCATTGGCGACATTGTGCCCGGTATCGGCTATATCGACTACATCGTGCCGGGCCTGATCATGATGGCGGTGATCACCAATAGCTATGGCAATATCTCGTCGTCGTTCTTCGGCGCGAAGTTTGGTCGCCATGTCGAGGAGATGCTGATCTCGCCGATGCCGAGTTGGGTGATCCTCGGCGGCTATGTTGCAGGCGCCGTGCTGCGCGGCTTGATTGTCGCCGTCATCGTGCTGCTGATTTCGTTGTTCTTCACGCGCATTCACCTGTATCACCCGTGGGTGACGCTCTCGACGGTACTGCTGACCGCGATCGTTTTCTCGCTGGCCGGCTTCGTCAACGCCGTGTATGCGAAAAAATTCGACGACATCGCCCTGGTGCCGACTTTCGTGCTGACGCCGCTGACCTATCTTGGCGGCGTGTTCTATTCGGTGTCGGCGTTGGGTTCGCCGTGGCGCGAGATCTCCTACGCAAATCCGATTCTGTACATGGTCAACGCGTTCCGCTGGGGGCTGCTCGGCATCAGCGACATCAATCTCGGCCTTGCCTACGTCGTCATGCTCGGCTTTGCGATTGCGTTGACGATCACCGCGATCACGATGCTGCGGCGTGGTACCGGCTTGCGGTCCTGATACGGTTGTAACCGACTCCCGCATTTTCTGTATTGTCATCGCCTCGTTCTTGCGCGTCGGAAAGTAATTGCAGACGTCGCTACGACCTCGATACACGCATATGGGTCCGCAACAGGCTTGATTGGATTTTCGTGTGCAAATTACGGTATTATTAATTGCACATGAAATATCCAGATCCACACCTTCGATGAGCAACCCCCCCGCCGTTCGAGAAGCCGCGCCGCTTGCCTATCGGGCGCAGGCCGTGGAGCCATCCAGCGTATTGACCAAGGCAACTCTGCGCGCCGCCGATATCCTTGAAATTCCGCGCGCAACCCTGGCCGATATCATCGGCGTCAGCCCGGCTACGGTGACACGCGCGGCACAGGGCAGTGCCGCTATTGAACCGGCAAGCAAGGCCGGCGAACTCGCCGCGCTGTGGCTGCGCGTGTACCGTTCGCTCGATGCAATTGTCGGCTCCAACGATGAAGCGGCGCGTGCCTGGTTACGCTCGCCGAATGCCGCGTTTGCCGATCAACGACCGCTCGATCGATTGCGCAGCGCCGAAGGTTTATTCCATGTCCTCCATTATCTGGACAGCGCGCGCGCTCGGCTCTAGCGCGAGACGGCTTTCGGGCCGGCCGTGGCGCGTGGTCGAAGCACAAAATCGCGTATCGACCTTGCGACTGGTCGATACGCTCGCTGAGCAAACCGCGTTGGAGAACATGCTCGAAGCGAGCAAGCCACCGCTGCCGCTGGATTGCATCGGGTTGCACTGGCTGCTCGCCACTCCATTTCGCTATCCGGCACCGCCGCCGATCGGTTCGCGCTTCCGCGCAATCGGCGATCCCGGCGTCTGGTACTGTGCGACCGCGTTGCGTACGGCGTTCGCCGAAGTCGGGTATTGGCGACAACGATTTCTACTCGACTCACCAAGCACCCCCGATCTGCCGCCGGTTGCACACACCGCATTCCGGGCAAGCATCGGCGGTAACGGCGTCGTATTGTTCGAACCGCCGTTCGCTCGCGATAGCGCCAAGTGGGAAAGCCCGAACGACTACTCGGCAACGCAAGCGTTGGCGCAAACAGCGCGCACTGCTGAAATCGCCATCATTCGCTATCGTTCAGTGCGTGATCCACAGCACTCGCCCGCCTTCGCGGTGCTCACGCCGCGCGCATTCCGCAAGCACGAGCCAATCGAACAACACGGGTGGTTGTTGAAGGTCACGCGCGCGAGCGTGCTCGCGCAGGCAGGGATAGGTGCTGAGCGTTACGAATTCACATCAGAAGAACTCGGTTCGCGCGAGCGCCGCACGTGATGGCGTCCTAAAGGTCGCTCGTCCCCGCTGCTGTTTAGCGCGCCTCGATATTTCGCTGCCACACAATACAGCGATTGTTCGCCGGCAGTTCGCGATCTTCGATCATGTTCAGTCCCGCTGCACGCGCCAGCGCATCGACATCCGCGCGGTCGCGAATGCCCATGTGCGGCGCGCGTGCGCGCAACGACGCATCGAATGCGGCATTGCTTGGCGACGTGAATTGGCCGTCACTATTGAACGGGCCATAGATTGCCAGTCTGGCTGACTCGGTCATGATCTCCGGCAGTCGCGCAAACAATCGTTCGACTTCGGCCCAACTCATGATGTGCAAGGTATTGGCGCTGTAGAGAGCGTCGTAGAGCATCGGCGGCCAGATAGCGTCATTGACGTCGAACGTCATCGGGGTAGGTGTATTCGGCAGTCGCGCTTCATCGAGCCACATCCGGATACCGGCAAGATTTTCCTCGCGATCCGACGTCTGCCAGATCAACTGCGGCATTGCGGAAGCAAAAAACACTGCGTGCTGGCCGGTGCCGCTGCCGATTTCAAGCACACGTTCGCGATCCGCGAAATGCTGCTGCAATGCATCGAGGATCGGTTCCCGATTGCGCTCGCACGCTGCCGAAAAGGGCTTTTCGATCACGATGCGACAGGTTGCTCAGGCGGCGGACACTCACCGGCACCGAGTGACGGTGCAGCGGCAAGATCGGGCAGCGCACGGTCAGCCGCGAGCGGCTGCAGCCCGGCGGTGAATCGCCAGCCAAGAGCCAATGCTCCTGCAAGCAAGGTAGCCGACAACAGGAAGGCAGCCCCCGGAAGTTCGAGACTCTTTTCCGGACCGATGAATGCGGCAAATACCTGGGTAAATACAAACGGTCCGAAGATTGTCGCCAGACTCGTCAAACCGCTGATCGCGCCCTGCAAGCGACCTTGTTCGCGCGGATCGACCTGGTGGGTCATGATCGCCTGCGCCGTCGGTCCGCCCATTCCCCACAACGCGAGCAATGGAATTCCGCAAAGGAACAGCACGCTGTTCGGCGAGAGCCCCAAAGTCAGGAATCCGCAGATGCCGAAAAACAAACCGGCGAGCATCACTGGACGTTCGCCGAAACGCGCGGTCGCGCGGCCGATCAGGACAACTTGAACAAAACCACTGCACACGCCGACCAGGGCCAGGGTGTAACCCACAGCTTGCGGTCCCCAGTCGAACTTGTAGTCGGCGAACAACACCCAGGTCGAGTTCAGTGAAAACTGCGAGATGGCAACCAGGAACAGCACGATCGCCAGCCCGAAAACTTGCGGATACCGACGCAGCAGACGCAGGGAGCCAAGCGGATTCGCTCCCCCGAAATCGAAGTGCTCGCTGCGCCGATTGGCGGGCAACGACTCGGGCAGGATGAACGTGCCATACAGAAAATTTGCCAGCGACAATCCTGCCGCGACCCAGAATGGCAGGCGCGTCGAGATGCCGCCGAGAAATCCGCCGAGCGCCGGGCCGACGATGAAACCGATGCCGAACGCGCCACCCATCATGCCGAATGCAGCGGCACGCTTTTCCTTCGGCGTCACATCGGCGATATAGGCGTTCGCCGTGGTGAAGCTCGCCGATGCGATACCGGATACGAGTCGGCCTATCAGCAATATCGGAATCGACTTGGCCAGCGCCATGACGATGAAATCGATGCCCAGGCCGAGATTCGACAGCAGGATCACCGGCCGCCGCCCGAAGCGATCGGACAACGCGCCCTGGATCGGCGAGAACACGAACTGCATCAATCCGAACAGCGCGCCAAACACGCCGACCCATTTCGCGGCCGTCGCGATGTCGCCACCAGCCATCTGCTGAACGAGATGCGGCAGCACTGGAATGATGATGCCGAACGCGAGCGTATCGAGCATCACGGTGACAAAAATGAAAATCACCGCTGCGCGGCGTACCGGAGCGACAGGGGTTTCGGAAGTCATGCGCAAATCATGCGTTGAGTATCGGTTGGTGCGAATCGCAATCCCGGCAGGAATCGACGTCGAATGGCGCGCATGCAATATCGTCAACGCCGCGCAACACGCGATAGGTGTTCGCGGTGCTCGCGATCAGCGGCGGTTGTCTATATCAATGAAACGAAGGAACTCGGCGCGGGTGCGCGCATCCTCGCGAAAATCGCCGAGCATCTGGCTGGTGACCATCGACACGCCGCGCTTGTGCACGCCACGCGTCGTCATGCATTGGTGCACGCCATCGATGACCACGCCGACACCACGCGGTTTGAGCACATCCTCGATGCAGTGCGCGATCTGCGCAGTCAGTTTTTCCTGCACCTGGAAGCGCCGCGCGAACGCGTCGACGACGCGTGCGAGTTTGCTGATGCCGACCACCTTGTTGGTCGGCAGATAGCCGATATGAGCGCGACCGATGATCGGGGCCATGTGATGTTCGCAATGCGATTCGAATTCGATATCGCGCAGCACGATCATCTCGTCGTAGCCGGCGACTTCCTCGAACGTTCGGCGCAGATACTCGGCCGGATCGATCGCGTAACCGGAGAACCAATCGGTGTAGGCGTCGACGACGCGCTTCGGCGTATCGAGCAAACCCTCGCGCGCAGGGTCTTCGCCGGCCCAATGCAGCAGTGTGCGTACCGCGTCTTCGGCTGCGCTGCGAGTGACAGCCGGGCGTTTTGCTTTCTTCGTTTTCTTCATGAATTGGTTCCATCCGTCCAGGTTCGGCGGCGAGCGCGCAGTGTACCCGCAGGCGCGGTTTTCACCCAAGCAATCTGCGGCGAATCGCGGCAAATGTTGCAACGCTGCGGGGACTTGTTCAGAGCATCGCCAGAAGCCGGGCCCGACCCAAATCGAGAAAATCGCTTCCCTGATAGTGGGCGGTGACACTAGCGTCACCGATATCCCTGATACGCGAACACGACAAGTCGCTATCGCCTTCGGCAAGGGGTCTGTGAAATGGGTCATCAAGTCCGCGCTGGCGGTGCATAGGCAAACACGAAACGAAACGCGAAGTGACCATGGGGTCAGCCCCAAGGCGGATAGGCGAATAAGCCTTACGGACGTTAAATTCTCGTAAGCAACAGCCTAAGCTGCGCGGCTTCAAGGCCATCTCGCGCCTGTCGGGGAAATCCTATGTCTGTACTTACGAAACGGCCGCTTGCCATTGGCGTACGTCTGGCGATCGGCGCCTGTCCGCTGGTCTTGTCTCTCGGTTTGTTCAGCGCCGTGCATGCGGCCGATCAGAGCGACGCGACAACGCTTGAACAGGTCGAAGTCACGACCGCGAAGATTCCGATCGAGCTGCGCGATGTGGCCGCGAACGTTACCGTGGTTACCGGCGACGAATTGCGCGCACGCGGCGTGACCGATCTGCGCACCGCGCTGAGTCTGGTCGCTGGTGTCGATATCGCACCGGGTGGTGACGGTGGTCCGGCATCGTCAGTTCCGGCGCTGTGGGGTCTGCGTGAATTCGATGCATTCCTGCTCGTGGTCGACGGCATCCCGTCGGGTGGCGCATTCACGCCGGCGCTGGCGACGCTCAATCTATCCAACGTCGAGCGCATCGAAGTCCTCAAGGGCGCGGCGCCGGTCAGCTACGGCGCGACCAGCTTCGTCGGCGTCATCCATATCATTCACTACGCCGCAGGCCAGGGGTCGGCGCGCATCGCGTTTGGTTTCGGCAGCCGCGGTAGCGCGCACGCCGAAGTCGCGATTCCGCTTTCCGATGCAAGCGCGAGTTGGCGCCAGTCGATACTCGCCGATGCCGACAAGCAGGAACTCAAGGCCGATCGTGCCGACTGGGATCGTGCGCATCTGCTTTATCGCGGTGCTGGCGATTTCGGTGGTGGTCAGTTCACGCTCGATTTCGATACAACCGTGCTCAATCAGAGTCCGAACAGCCCGCACCCGCGCGAAGGTGCCGTGCTAACACCGCGTGTGCCGCTCGACAGCAATGATAATCCGCGTGGCGCGAAGCAGGATGAAACGCGTAATCAACTCGCGCTCGGCTACAACGTGGCGACTGGCCTCGGCGACTGGAGCACGCGCCTCGCGATCGCGCATAGCAGCGCTGAAAACGTGAAGGGATTCTTGCGCGAGGAATTCGAGGACGATGGCGTCACCAACAACGCCGACGGTTACAGCCAAAAGGTCAATCGCACCGAAATCTATTTCGACACCCATTTCGCCACCCCGCTCAACGATCGCGCCACCTTGGTCTGGGGCCTCGATCACCTGTACGGGAACGGCTACCAGCGCAGCTCGAACTTCGAGTACGCGGTCCTCCCGAACGGTTCGAACGCACCCGACTACCGAACCCTGCACGTCGATGAAGCGGTGCGTCTGGATGACAAGCGCAACTTCACCGGTGCCTACGCGGATCTTGAATTCGCGGTGACCGACGCATGGCGCATCGAGGCCGGACTGCGCTTCAACCACACTGACGAAGACGCGCGCGGTCTTGGTATCGACCTGACGGGGCCGGAGCCCGAGGTATTCGATTCCGGTAGCGACAGTCGAACCGAGAATCGTTTCTCCGGCGCCCTTGGTACCAGCTTCCGCTTCTGGCAGGACGGGCGCGATTACCTGACCGCCTATGCGAGCTATCGCGATGCGTTCAAGCCGGCCGTCGTCGATTTCGGACCGGAACCCGATTCGGATATCCTCAAACCCGAAGATGCGCAGAGCACTGAAATCGGTTTGAAGGGTCGCAATGCCGATGGCCGCCTCGAGTGGGATGTGTCGTTGTTCCGCATGAACTTCCGCAACCTCGTCGTCGGCCAGACCGTCAACGGATTGCCGAGCCTCATCAACGCCGGTCACGAGAAATTCAAGGGTGCCGAGGCCGAGGCGCGCTGGAATCTCATCGAAGGCCTCAGCGTTGTCGGCACCTATGCGTACCACGACGCCCGCTTCGGCGATTACGTGCAGGAATTCGACGGCGTACCGACTCAGCTCGACGGCAAGCTGCTGGAAATGTCGCCGCAGCATGTCAGCAGCCTCGGGTTGCTGTATGCACAACCGCAGGGTCTCCGTGCGCATGTCACCGCGTCATACGTCGGCAAGCGCTACTACAACAAACGCAACACCCGCATCGCACAGGACTTCACCACGATCGACGCCGGTATCGGTTACGCATGGAGCCAGTGGGAAGTGCGCGTCGACGGCAGCAATCTGACCGATCGCCGTGACGCGGTTGCCGAGAGCGAACTCGGGGAGTCGCAGTTCTACCGGATGCCGGCTCGTACTTACTGGCTGAGCGCGCGCTATACGTTTGCTTCGAACTGATCGGGATTTTTTCTCGGCCAATGGCCGGGTGGTGGGTGGTGCTTGGTGGTCGATCACTCGGTGATCGGCCACTTTTTTTTGCGGCTGCGCCTCATTGCGCCTGTGCTTTTACGCTGATCGCGTTAGTCCGAATTCGGCGCTCAAACGACTTGCGTCCTTGCGCATTACACTCCCATCCATGCGAGCGAAAAATGCTAGGAAGCAGGTCATTTCTCGAAAAAATTGTTCGAACTAGCTGCCTACACGCTCCGCGCGCTTAGCGCGCCAACAAGAGAAGCGTCAGCGCGATTACTGCGGGTAAAGCCTGCACAAAAAGAATCTTGCGCCCGACGGTCGCAGCGCCAAACAATCCAGCGACGATCACGCAGCCGAGAAAAAACACCTTGATCGAAAAGCCGGCGTCGCCGAGCCACAAACCCCATGCGAGTCCGGCAACGAGGAATCCGTTGTAGAGGCCCTGGTTCGCGGCCAGCGCTTTCGAGGCATCGGCGAACTCGGGGGTGAGTTTGAAGATGCGGCGGCCGAACGGTTTGGTCCACAGGAACATTTCGAGCACCAGAAAGTAGACGTGCAACAGCGCAACGAGTGCGATGAGGATGTTGGCGGTGGCGGTCATGGTGGTTTCCCTTGAGCAGTCGGGTTGATTGCGGTGTCGGCGAACGATACCGCTTCGTGCATGGCAAAGCTCGTCGCCCCCACTTTCGCGGGATTGACGATGTGGGGTGCGCGACGACGACAGTATGTTCGGCAGCGTGCTGCTGCCGCATAATTCGCAAATGACAAAATCAGACTACGACGCAATCCTGATCGGTGGCGGCCACAACGGCCTCGTGTGCGCTGCATATCTCGCCAAGGCGGGCCGCAAGGTGTGTGTGCTGGAACGGCGCAACGTGGTTGGCGGAGCGGCGGTAACCGAGGAATTTCATCCAGGGTTTCGCAATTCGGTGGCGGCGTACACGGTGTCGTTGCTGCAGCCGCAGGTGATCCGCGATCTTGATCTGCACGCGCATGGTCTGCGCATCGTCGAGCGGCGACTCAACAACTTCCTGCCACTACCCGATGGCGAGCATCTGGCGATCGGCGCGGGATTGACTCAGGAACAGATTGCGAAATTTTCGCGGCGCGATGCCGAGCGCTTGCCGGCGTATGAGCAACGTCTCGAAGCAATCGCCGATGTGCTGCGCGCGCTGGCGATGCAACCGCCACCGAATGTGACCGATGGCGGTTGGCTCAAGGCGTTGCCGGAACTGCTGCGCGCGGGTCGGCTTGGCAAGCGCCTGCACACGCTCGATGCGACGCTGCGCCAGGAACTGCTCGATCTGTTCACTATCTCGGCAGCCGAATATCTCGATCGTTGGTTCGAGAGCGAGCCTATCAAAGCGGTGTTCGGCTTCGACGGTATCGTCGGCAACTATGCGAGTCCGTACACGCCGGGCAGCGCGTATGTGTTGCTGCATCATGTGTTCGGCGAGGTAAACGGAATCAAGGGCGCTTGGGGTCATGCGATCGGTGGAATGGGCGCGATCACCCAGGCGATGGCGAAATCGGCAATGGCGGCGGGTGTCGAAATTCGCACAGGCACAGGTGTGCGCGAAGTCATCGTCGAGCGCGGTCGCGCGGTCGGCGTGCTGACCGAGGGCGCTGAAACCCTGCGTGCACGCGCGGTCGTGGCCAACGTCAATCCGAAGTTGCTGTACGAGCGTCTGCTCGATCCGGCCGATGTGCCGGCGCCGACGCGCGAGCGCATGGCCAACTGGCGTTGCGCGTCGGGCACGTTCCGCATGAATGTCGCGCTGTCGGAATTGCCGCGTTTCAGTGCGCGTCCGAGTGCCGACCAGCCGCACCGGGATGATTACCTTACCGCCGGCATCATCATGGCGCCGAGCATCGACTACATGGATCGCGCGTACCGCGACGCGCTCGCGCACGGCTGGTCGCGCGAACCGATCATCGAGATGCTGATTCCCTCAACGCTCGACGACAGTCTGGCGCCGCCCGGGCAGCATGTCGCGAGTCTGTTCTGCCAGCATGTCGCGCCGCAGTTGTCGGGCGGACGCTCGTGGGACGATCATCGCGACGAGGTCGCCGACCTGATGATTGCGACAGTCAATCGTTTTGCGCCGGGATTTGCCGCTTCGGTGCTCGGTCGCCAGGCACTGACGCCGCTCGATCTCGAACGCACGTTCGGGTTGATCGGCGGCGATATCTTCCACGGCGCGTTGAGCTTGAACCAGCTGTTCAGTGCTCGGCCGATGCTTGGCCAAGCTGGCTATCGCGGCGCACTGCTGGGCTTGTACCTATGCGGGGCGGGGACGCATCCGGGCGGCGGCGTCACCGGCGCGCCGGGTCACAATGCCGCGAAAGTGATTGCTGCTGACCTGCGCTGACGCGTCAGGAATGCGTGACTGAATCGATCGACGCCAGCGACTCAACACGCTTGGCACCGGCGAAGCGGCGCGCCCAGTACTTGTCGTCGAGGCTGTCGATGCGGACGAATTTGCCCGATGACGGCGAGTGGATGAAGCGGCCATTATCGACATAAATGCCGACATGCGAGATGCGCTTTCCGCGAATGCGGAAGAACACCAGATCGCCGGTCTGCATGTCGTGGCGGTCGATCTTCTCACCCTCGTGAAATTGCGCGGCCGAACTTTGCGGCAGCATCAGACCGATGCTGTGCTGGAACACATAGCGCACGAAGCCGCTGCAATCGAAGCCGGTCTTCGGGCTGGAACCGCCGCGCCGATAGCGGATGTTGCGCAGCTTCATCGCGACCGTGGTCAACATCACGCGCGGATCGAATGAACTGGCTGGTTTGGATGTGTCTTCCTTGGATGCCGCGTCAAGTTCAGTCGCGTCGGAACGGCTTGTATCAAGCCGGGTCGCGACGTCCGGATTGATTGATGTCATATCTGTTTGCGCGAGCACTGGCGAATTCAGCGAGGCTAGGGAAACGACATTGATTGATACGTTCGAGATCTGGGCGGGTGCCGGCAACCATGCAGAACTGATCGACCATGAATCCACACGCGTCGCCAGCGCGGTAATCGGTAGCAGCAGAAATCCACAACTCACGAGCGAAAAAGCGACCCCTGCAAACACCGTTCGCGAAAATTGCATTTAGAGGGCCCTGCGGTTGAGCGGTGGGACGGTGTGCGCGCGGGTCACAAACCGTGATGACGGCGTGAAAATATCAAACGTGCGTCAGGAGGGTGTTCAAACCGCGTTAACCAAACTCACGGGTTCTGAAACTCAGGTGCAACCCGCCATGAGCTGGAGTCGCTCGGCAAACGCGGCGTAGTCGGCTGCGAGCGGCTCGGCGCTGGACGATCGAGCCAGCAGTGCGGCCAGAGCGGGCGGCGGTTCGATCGCTTGATGGGCGTGGTGATCGCCGATCAGCGGAGTGACGACTTGATCGAACTTGGCCGGATGCGCGGTCGCGACGATGCACCATGATCCGCTTGTGCCGCCCGCGCGCAGATGATCGAGAACATGAACAGCGCAGGCGGTGTGCGGGCAGAAGATTTCACCATAACGATCAACGCCCTCTCTTATCGTTCTGCAAATCTCATCGTCGTCGACCGACTCGACCTGGAATGCCGCGCGCAGTTCCACGGCGTCGGGATACAGCCAGCGCAGGCGCTCGAAGTTACTCGGTGCGCCGACATCCATGGCGTTGGCTAAAGTCGCGACGCTTGCGCGGGGCGTGTAATCGCCACCGGAGAAAAATTCGGGCAGTACGCGATTGGCATTGGTCGCGAGCACGATGCGACCGATCGGCAGGCCGCAGGCGCGCGCGAGAATTGCCGCCATGGCATTGCCGAGATTGCCGCTCGGAATCACGAAGTTCAACGACTCGCCGCAGTCGCGCGCGTGGCGCAACGCAGCGAACGCGTAGTAACTCATCTGCGGCAACAGGCGACCGAGACTGATGCTGTTGGCCGAGCTCATCGGAACTCGTGCCTGCAACGCGTCGTCGTTGAGCGCCTGTTTCACGAGGTGCTGGCAATCGTCGAAGTTGCCAGCCACGCGCAGCGCGATCACGTTGTCGCCG
>JBDTOS010000031.1:0-15128 GCA_039933095.1 Dokdonella sp. | reverse complement strand
GGCGCTCGACGGATTCCGCTTCAGCTTCTGGCTACTGATCGGCGCAGGAATCGTCGTGTTTCTGGTCGCGCCGCTGATCAACAAGCTGATGCACGGCGTGAGGTAAATTCCGGCGTAGAATCGAGGCGGGTCAATCGCTTAGGGAGGCGTGGTCATGAACCGTGTACATGGGGTGTCGGCGTTCGGATTGTCATGCAAAGTCGGACCAACTTTCAGGAGAAAGTTGGCTGGGTGGTCTAGCGTTTGCGCCCTCATCGCGTCGCTGACCGCGCAGGCCGCGATTCCGGCGGCAGAGCGCCAGGCGCTGATCAATTTCTACAACGGTACCAATGGCGGGTCCTGGGTCAACCATAGCGGTTGGCTCGATGGGTCTGGCACGGAATGCGGGTGGTTCGGGGTCGGTTGCGACCTGGCTCAGTCGCATGTCGTGTCGTTGGGACAGGACAATCTTCGCGGCGTCAGTGGCAACTTTCCCGACATCTCGGCATTGACCAAGCTCCAGCGCCTGGAAATACGCAACACCGGTCTCACCGGCCCGATTCCATCGTTAGCGGGATTGACCGATCTCTACTTCGTCCGTCTTGATGACAACCAACTGACGGGCCCGCTGCCGTCATTGGTTGGGTTGACGAGCCTGCAAGTATTCTCCGTTTCGAACAATAACCTCGATGGCCCGATTCCCTCGCTATCGGGTCTCACCAGCTTGACCACCGTCAATTTGAGCCGCAATCAACTGACCGGGGAAATTCCGTCATTGGCGGGACTTGCCAATCTGACGGGGTTTAACGTCACGTCCAACAATCTGACCGGGCCGCTGCCGGGGTTGGCCGGATTGGTGAGTCTTTATTCCTTCGCCGCAACATACAATCACCTCGATGGCCCGATCCCATCTCTTTCCGGGCTCACCAATCTTTCCAGCCTTCAGGTGTCCAGCAACAATTTGACCGGGCTTGTGCCGTCGCTATCGGGGCTCGCCGCCCTGCATGTTTTCAGCGTCAGCGGCAACCAATTGAGCGGCGACATTGCAGCTGTGCCGAGTCCGAACAATTTGTGGGCAGCCAATTCAGTACTTTGTCCCAACGCGTTCAATCCGACGCCGAATGCAGCGTGGGACGCAGCGACTGGTCAGACACCCTGGTATCAGACGTGCTCCCCTTTGGCCGATCCGTTGTTCACCAATGGATTTGAAGGTCCGTAGCAAAGCTTTGCGGGTGCAACTCAGCGGGCTTCCATCGCCGCGACGCCGATCTGGTCGAGCTGGCTGAGTAAACGATCAAGCTCGCTGCGTTCGTCAGTCGATAACGCGGCCAGCAGACGGCGTTCGTAGTCAAGCGCGAGCGGGGCGACTTCGTCGTAGACCGTGTAGCCAGCGTCAGATAACTCCAACACCGAGCGGCGGCGGTCGTTGTCGTGGGTTTCGCGTACAAGCCGACCATCCTCGATCATGCGGTTGACGGCGCGGCTGACCGCAACCTTGTCCATCGCCGTGCGTTCGGCCACCTCGTTGGCGGACAGGCGCGGGTAGCGGCCGAGTACGGCCATGACGCGCCATTCGGTGACGCCGAGACCGAAGCGGGTTTCGTAAAGGTGGGCAATGGTCTGGCTTATCCGGTTCGACAGAACCGATAACCGGTAGGGTAGAAAACGATCGAGTTCGAGCGTGTTATGCAGCGGTTTGCGGGCTGCGGCCGGTGCGACGATGGCTCTCGGTTTCACGGATTTCTGTCCGGACATTGCGCGTTGTACCTTGCAATTGGTTTCAAATGAAACTATAAAGCAATTTCAAATCGGCGCAACGTGCGCCGCGACATTGCCTTGGAGAGATCGCCATGAGTGCGCAGCCTGCACACGCAAACGTCAGTCCTGCCAACGCAGGCGCCGACGTCGTCACGTTCGAGAATCCGATGGGTGTCGATGGGTTCGAGTTCGTTGAATTTGCGGCACCTGATGGCAAGTTGTTGCACGACCTGTTTGCCAATATGGGTTTCACCGCTGTCGCGCGCCACAAGCGTCGCGCGATCACGTTGTATCGACAGGGCGAATGCAGTTTTCTCGTCAACGAGGAACCCGATTCATTTGCTGCCGATTTCGCCGCCAAGCACGGTCCGTGCGCGACGGGATTCGCGATACGCTTCAGCAAACCAGCCGAATGGGTGCGCGAGCAGGCGTTGAAAAACGGCGGTGCCGCGATCGATCACAAGGAATCGACCAAGGCGGTCAATGCGCCGGTGATCAAGGGCATCGGCGATTGCATGCTGTATCTGGTCGATCGTTACGGCGACAACGGCAATGTTTACGACGGCGACTACGAGTGGTTCGCCGGTGTCGATCGCAACCCGAAAGGATTCGGCCTGACTTTCATCGATCACCTGACCCACAATCTGTACTTCGGCAACATGGCGAAGTGGTCGGACTATTACGAGCGCTTGTTCAATTTCCGCGAGATTCGCTATTTCGACATCAAGGGTGTCAAGACCGGTCTTGTTTCCAAGGCGCTGACCGCGCCGGACGGCATGGTGCGAATTCCGCTCAACGAATCGTCCGATGCCAAATCGCAGATCAACGAGTACCTCGACGAGTACAAGGGCGAAGGCATCCAGCATATCGCCTGTTTTACTGAAAATATCTACGCGACCGTAGAAGCGATGCACGACGCCGGTATCAGCTTTCTCGATACACCGGAAACGTACTACGAAGTGATCGACATGCGTATTCCGAATCATGGCGAAGATGTGCCGCGCATGGCGAAGAACAAGATCCTGATCGACGCCGATCAGGAAACCCGCAAGAAACTTCTGTTGCAGATTTTCACGCTCAACAACATCGGCCCGATCTTCTTCGAGATCATTCAGCGCAAGGGCAATCTCGGCTTCGGCGAAGGCAACTTTACCGCGCTGTTCGAAAGCATCGAGCGCGATCAGATGAAGCGTGGCGTGTTGTAGGTATTTGACATGAGTGGGCATCCACATATCGACTACTGGTCGCTGCTGATGCATCGGAACATTGCCGATCGAATAGAGGCAGGCGACCCTCTGCCATTGCGTATTGCAGCGGAGAACCTTGATCGGTGGCGCCGCCTGCACGGTGAACTCAGTCCGCCGCTTGCAGAGTGGGTCGCGATACTTGATTGGCCGCTGCCGCGCCTGCTGGAGTTGTTGCGCGACGCGACGGGTCAGGAGGCCACCCGACGGCGCAGCAATTCTCCGTTTGCGGGTGTAATCGACAACCAACTTCGCCTGGAATTGTTGCGTGAAGCGCGAGCAGCTTGAGCATTTGATTCGCGCGGCCGGGGCTGTTACCGGGTCGCGCCGCCTGATCGTCATCGGCAGTCAGGCAATTCTCGCGCAGCATCCGCATGACGCACCGTCGCGCGCGATCCTGTCGCGGGAGGCGACCTGATTCCGCTGGATGCTCCCGAAATGACCGATGTAATCAGTGGTGTTCTTGGCGAGCTTTCTTCCTTTGACGAAACGTTCGGATACCACGCTGATGGCGTCGACATGCAGACGGCGAAGCTTCCCGCGGGCTGGAGGGATCGGCTCATTGCGATCGACAATCCCAATACGAACGGGTATGTCGGCTTGTGCCTCGATCTGCATGACTTGCTGCTGTCGAAATACGCTGCCGGTCGCGACAAGGACGCTGAATTTTGTCAGGCGGTCGTTCATGCACGGCTTGCCAACAAGGTGGTCTTGCTTGACCGGCTACAGACAATGGACATCGCGCCGGCGGTATCTGAACGTATGGTCATGATAATCAACGCCGATTTCGCCGGTTGATCGAGCGACAGGATTCCAGATGACGAACATCACCTACCAATCCGGCTTCGGTAACGAGTTCGCGAGCGAGGCGCTGCGTGGCGCGTTGCCGATCGGGCAGAACTCGCCGCAACACGCGCCGTTCGGCCTCTACGCCGAGCAGATTTCCGGCACGGCGTTTACCGCGCCGAGACATATGAATCGGCGTAGTTGGCTTTACCGGATTCGGCCCGCGTCAATGCATCGGCCGTTCGAAATCGTGCGCAACGATCGCCTGCATGGGCGCTTCGACGAGCAGCCGGCGACGCCGAACCAGTTGCGCTGGGATCCATTTGCGTTTCCCGAAACTCCAACCGATTTCGTCGATGGGCTGGTGACGATTGCCGGCAATGGCAGTGCGGCGTCGCAGTCGGGTATCGGCATCCATATCTACACGGCCAATCGTTCGATGCAGGGACGGTTTTTCTACGACGCCGACGGCGAGTTGCTGATCGTTCCGCAACTCGGTCGGTTGCGCATTTCGACCGAGCTCGGAGTGATCGAACTTGAACCGCAAGAGATTGCGGTGATTCCGCGCGGTATTCGTTTCCGCGTCGAATTGTTGGATGGCGAGGCGCGCGGTTACATCGCCGAGAATTTCGGCGCAGCGTTGCGACTACCCGATCTCGGCCCGATTGGCTCGAACTGCCTCGCCAACGCGCGAGACTTTCTGACGCCGGTCGCAGCTTACGAAGACAGCGAAGGCGAGTTCGAACTGATTGCCAAGTTCCAGGGCAATCTTTGGCGCGGAGCGATCGGCCATTCGCCGCTCGATGTGGTTGCCTGGCATGGCAATCACGCTCCGTACAAATACGATTTGCGTCGTTTCAACACGATCGGATCGATCAGCTACGACCATCCCGATCCGTCGATCTTCACGGTACTTACTTCGGCCAGCGACACGCCCGGTACCGCGAACATGGATTTCGTGATCTTTCCGCCACGTTGGCTGGTCGCCGAAAACACGTTCCGTCCGCCGTGGTTCCATCGCAACGTCGCCAGCGAATACATGGGCCTGATTCACGGTGCCTACGATGCGAAAGCCGGCGGATTCGAACCTGGGGGCGGCAGCCTGCACAATTGCATGAGCGGGCATGGTCCCGACGCAGCGAGTTTTTCCAAGGCGAGTAGCGCCGACGCCAGCAAGCCCGATCATATCGTCGACACGATGGCCTTCATGTTCGAAACGCGCGCAGTCATTCGACCGACGCGACAGGCGCTCGAATCGCCGCATCTGCAACGCGACTACTTCGAGTGTTGGCAAGGTTTGCAGAAACACTTTGCGCCCGATCGCAAACACGTTTCGGATCGCGGCGAGTGATCGGCGGCGACGAATGCTGCAGTGACGAAACCGGCGGCGACGAAATCGGTGATTTCGCTGCGAGCGGTTACGCGGGCTACAACGAGTGGAAACATTGGAGCGGGCCATTCGAGTGCAGCCAGAAGCTCGCGCGCAATCTCGCTGCCGAATTCAAACAGATTCCGCTACGTGACAAACACGTGCTCGAGATTGGTTTTGGCAACGGCGGCTTTCTCGCGTGGGCGAAAGAGCAAGGCGCGCAGGTCTCGGGCATCGAAATCAATCCCGAACTCGTGCAGCGTGGAGTTGCGCAAGGCTACGCGGTGCGGATGGCCGATCTGGAGCAACTCGCAAACGCAGGAGAACGCTACGATGTCATCGTCGCGCTCGACGTGTTCGAGCACTGGAGCACCGAGCAATTGATCGCAAATTTACGTCATATCGCGCAGATGCTCAGCGACGGTGGCATCGTGCTGGCGCGCTTCCCGAACGGCCATAGTCCATTCGGTCGCATCTACCAGCACGGCGATTTTACCCACCAGAGTGTTTTGTCGATCTACAAAATTCGGCATCTTGCCGTACTGACCGGATTGGAGATCGTACGCGTGAGCAACGCCAAGCGCGTGCCGTCCAAATCGGGCATCGTGCGGGCGATCCGTCACGGCTGGCGCGCGCTACGACGCGCACGCATCGAAATCCTGCTCGGCAAGTTGTACGGTACACCGCGCTTGCCGCTCGATCCGAATCTGGTCGTCGTAATGCGCAAGCCGACGGTCAACTCATCAACGCACGACAACGACGGAAACAGGCAATGAAGCTCGGAACCCTCAAACAAGGCGGTCGCGATGGCACATTGATCGTGGTCAGCCGCGATCTGAAACGCGCAGTCGTAGCAAGCAGCATTGCCGATACGCTGCAACGCGCGCTGGAAGATTGGTCAACTGCCGCGCCGCGCCTCAACGCGCTGTCGGCGGACCTCAATGCCGGTAAAGTGCAGAACGCGTTCGATCTGGATGTCGCCGCACTAGCCGCGCCGTTGCCGCGCGCCTACGAGTTTGTCGATGGCAGCGCGTACCTGCCGCATGTCGAGCGCGTGCGCCGCGCGCGCGGTGCCGAAGTGCCGGCGAGTTTCTATACCGATCCGCTGATGTACCAGGCGACCAGTGCAGGCTTTCTCGGGCCGCGCGATCCGATCCTCGCCAGCAGCGAGGATTGGGGGATCGACCTCGAAGCCGAAGTCGTCGTAGTCACCGATGATGTGCCGATGGGTCCAAACTCGGCGCAAGCCGACGAACACATACAACTGATCGGCCTGATCAACGATGTGTCGCTGCGTGGACTGATCCCGGGCGAACTCGCCAAGGGTTTCGGTTTTCTGCAATCGAAGCCACGCTCGGCGCTGTCGCCGGTGTTGGTTACCCCGGATGAACTCGGCGATGCATGGCGAGATGGAAAACTGAACCTGCCGATGCGCACCTTCATCAATGGCAATTGGTTCGGTGAAGCCGAGTGCGGCATAGACATGCAATTCAACTTCGGCGACCTGATTGCGCATGCGGCGAAGACGCGTCCGTTGAGCGCCGGCACCATTGTCGGCTCTGGCACGATCGCGAACGAAGATACGACCAAGGGCGCATCCTGTCTCGCCGAACAGCGCACCGTGGAGACCCTGCGCGATGGCAAGCCGATTACGCCGTTCCTCAAGTTTGGCGACAGCGTGCGTATCGAGATACTCGATACGCAGGGGAATTCGATTTTCGGTGCGATCGAACAGACCGTGACCCAGTACAGCGCCCCTCAATAGGCCAGCTTCGCCCGCAAATTCATTCATTGAAGGTACTATTGCGAGCCGGCAATCTTGTGCCGCCTTGTTGACTGCGGGATCGCGATATGACCGAAGGCTTGTGGCTGTACAGCTATTGGCGATCGAGCGCGGCGTATCGCGTGCGCATCGCCCTGAATCTCAAGGGTCTGTTGTACAAGATCATTCCCGTGCACCTCGTCAACAATGGCGGCGAGCAGCACAGCGATGAATTCCGCGCGCTCAATCCGCAGCGCATGGTGCCGACTCTGATCGACGGACGTCGGGTGATTCGTCAATCGCTGACCATCGTTGAATACCTTGACGAAGCTTACGATGGCGACATGGCCTTGCTGCCATCGCTCAAGCGCGATCGAGCGCGCGTGCGCGCGTTGGCTCAGTTGATCGCCTGCGACGTGCATCCATTGAATAATCTGCGCGTGATGCAGTATCTCGAAAACGAACTGTCGATCGGGCAGGTCGAGCGCGACCGCTGGATGCAGCACTGGATGATGGAGGGCTTTTCCGCGTTCGAGCAATTACTGTCTGATAGTCCTTCGACGGGAAGTTTCTGCGAAGGCGATCGGCCGAGTCTCGCCGATATCTGCCTGGTGCCACAGGTGTATAACGGATACCGTTTCAAGGTCGACATGACGCGCTATCCGATCATCGAGCGCATCTACCGCGAGTGCCTGAGTCTGCCGCAGGTTGATGCGGCACAACCGGAAAATCAGCCCGACGCGCCAGCGGTCGCCTGACTTGCCAATTCCTTAGCAAACCCCAATTCCTTAGCAGACCAACACGGAGAATCGTCTCATGCGTGGCATCAAGTTCCTCATTTTGCTGGTGGCGACTTCGTTGCTTTCCGGCTGCGGTTACAACGCAATTCAACAGAAGGACGAAGCAGTCAAAGCTGGCTGGTCCGAAGTACTCAATCAGTATCAGCGGCGTGCCGATCTGGTGCCGAATCTGGTCGCATCCGTAAAGGGATATGCCACGCACGAAGAGGAGGTTTTCACCAAGGTTGCCGAAGCGCGCGCCCAAGTAGGTACGCTGAAAATCACTCCCGACATGCTCAACGATCCGGCCATCATCTCGAAGTTCCAGGCCGCGCAAGGCGAGTTGTCGAGTGCGCTGACAAGATTGATGGCGGTGTCGGAAAACTACCCGGAACTGAAAGCCGATGGCCTGTTCCAGAACTTGCAGGCTCAGCTCGAAGGTACCGAAAATCGCATCGCTGTCGCACGTAATCGCTATGTGCAAAGTGTGCAGGACTACAACGTGACGATCCGCAGCTTCCCGCAGAATCTCACCGCGATGATGTTCGGCTACAAGCAGAAAGCGAACTTCAGCGTCGAGAACGAGAAAGCGATTTCAACCGCGCCGGTGGTCGATTTCAACAAGCCGGTTCCCGCCAAGCCGTAACCGCAGTTGCTGACTTCAGGCGGTTCGCGCATGCGATTTTTTCTGGCCCTGCTGGTTGGCTGCGCGCTGGCGGCCAGCGTTTTGGCCGCCGATGGCGATTTACAGCCGGTACCCGCGCTGACTGCGCGGGTTACCGACCTGACCGGCACGCTCGACACGAATCAAAAGCAGACCATCGAAAGCGAACTTGCCGCACTCGAACAGCGCAAGGGCGCGCAACTCGCGGTGCTGATCGTGCCCACCACGCAGCCTGAGGACATCGCCCAATTCGCGACCCGCGTCTACGATCAATGGAAGCTCGGGCGGAAAGGTGTCGATGACGGCGCATTGTTGATCGTCGCGAAAAACGATCGTCGCGTGCGCATCGAGGTCGCGCGCGGGCTCGAAGGGGCGATTCCTGACGCAGCCACTGCACGCATCATTCGCGAATACATCACGCCGAAGTTTCGCGCAGGGGATTTCTACGGCGGCATTCACGATGCCGTGGCGGTATTGACGCAACTCGTCGATGGCGAGCCGCTGCCCGAACCGTTGGCCGACAATGACAACTCGAACAGCGAAGAGCCTTTCGGCAAAGCCGTGATGTGGGCCTTCGTTACCGCGATGCTGATACGTGGACTGCTGGCACAGGCGCCACTGCTGTCGCGCGCGGGCTTGGCCGGTGCGGCCGCTGGCGGCGTCGGCTGGTTCATGAGCGGATATCTGCCGATGGGCCTCGGCCTCGGTTTGCTCGGCTTGCTGATTGGAGCGACCACGGGCGGCGGTGGTGGCTTTGCCCGCGGAGGCGGCAGCGGCGGCTTCGGGGGTGGCAGTTTTGGGGGCGGCGGCTCTGGAGGTGGTGGAGGCGGCGGTTTCAGCGGAGGCGGCGGCTCGTCGGCCGGCGGCGGTTCTTCCGGAAGCTGGTGAGCGAAGGCGAACATTCCCTGACATGCGTCTGATCAAACATCTGTTCGAAAGTCTGACCCAGCGCCGGCATTTTCCGGCAGCGACGCTTGCGGTCATTCAGCAAGCGATTGCCGCAGGCGAGCAACGTCATCGGGGCGAGATGGTGTTCGCGGTCGAACCCGGTTTGCGTGCATCGGCGATCATTGCCGGCGAAACTCCGCGCGCACGCGCCGAGCAGGTCTTCAGCCATCTACGCGTCTGGGATACCCGTGAAAATACCGGCGTGCTCGTTTACGTGCTGCTCGCCGACCGCGCCGTCGAAATCATTGCCGATCGCGGCATCACCGCAGTGATTCCCGACACGCAATGGCTCGCGATCTGCGAGCGCCTGCTCGCGCGCTACGCTGCCGGGGAGTTCGAATCCGGTACCATCACCGCAATCGCGAAAATCAGCGACCTGCTCGCCGCGCATTTTCCGGCCAATCCCGACGACAATCCCGACGAACTACCGAATCGGGCGATGATGTTATAGCCGATCGCGTTCGGCCCAGGTTTTGACTTGCTGGTTTTGGTTCACTGGTTTTGACCGGCCGGCTTTGATTTTTGAGCTTCCATTCGCCATTCCTGACGGAGAAGACGTGACCGATTCGATCGAATATCCCGCGCTCTATCTCAAGCGCGGAGAGGATGCGCGGTTGCGTGGCGGGCATCTGTGGGTGTTCTCGAACGAAGTCGATGTCGCGCGCTCGCCGTTGTCGGGGTTCACAGCCGGGCAGGTGTGTGCGATTGTCGATGCGCGCGACAAGGCGATCGGCATCGGCTACGTCAATCCGAACTCGCTGATTTGTGCGCGACTGGTAGCGCGGGGTCTGGATCACGCTCTCGACCGCTCGCTTATCGTGCATCGTCTCAACATCGCGCTGGCGTTGCGCGAGCGTTTGTTCGATGCGCCGTTCTATAGACTCGTGTTCGGCGAGTCGGACGGGTTACCCGGTTTGACGATCGACCGTTTCGACGATGTGTTGGTCGGGCAGACCACCACGGCGGGCATGGAGTTGCTGAAAGACGAGATCGTTGCAGCCGTGGTGAAAGTGCTCAAGCCGCGTCGATTCTGGTGGAAGAACGATGCCTCGATCCGGGCGATGGAAAATCTGCCCGAATACGCCGATCTCGGGTACGAAGACCCTGACGCGAGCGTCAGCGATGGACCAATGCTGGTGCGCGAAGCCGGACTGGAATTCGAGTGCGATCCGGTCGACGGTCAGAAGACCGGATGGTTCTACGATCAGCGCGCCAATCGCGATCTGCTGGCGCGTTTCGTCGAGGGCAAACGCGTGCTTGATGTTTTCAGCTATCTCGGTGCATGGGGTTTGCGGGCTGCGGCGCTTGGTGCCAGTGAGGTGGTTTGTGTGGACTCGTCAGCGACGGCCGTCGAGGCGATCGAGCGCAACGCGCAGCGCAATGGGCTCGGCGATCGTGTGCGTGCGCAACGCGCCGATGCGTTCGAATATCTGAAACAGTTGCGTGAACAGCGTGAACGCTTCGATGTCGTGATTCTCGATCCGCCGGCTTTCATCAAGCGCAAGAAAGATTTTTCGCAGGGACGCATCGCCTATCGCCGCATCAATGAAAGCGGCATGCAGGTGCTCGCGCGCGATGGCATCCTGTTCACGTTCTCGTGCTCGCATCACATGCCGCGCAACGGCCTGCTCGATGCTGTGCAACACGGTGTGCGCCATCTCGATCGACAGGCGCAGGTTTTGTATCAACTTCAGCAGGATGCGGATCACCCGGTGCATCCGGCGATTGCCGAAACCGACTACCTGAAAGGATTCGTGTTGCGCGTTTTGCCGGCGTGATTGGCATAATCGCGCTTTCTGTTTCCAACTGCGCTGCCTGATGGCCCATCCGTTTTTTGTCGATATCGACCCGATCGCGTTCTCGATCGGGCCGGTTTCCGTGCATTGGTACGGAATCATGTATCTGCTCGGCTTTGCGGCGGCGTGGTATCTCGGCGAGCTGCGGCGCAAGGGAGGACGGTTGCCGGTCAGCGCCGATCGGTTTTCCGACCTGCTGTTCTACGGCATGCTCGGAGTGATTCTCGGCGGACGTATCGGCTACATGTTGTTCTACGGTACGCAGGAGCTGATCGATGAGCCGCTTTCGTTCTTCCGCATATGGGAAGGCGGCATGTCATTCCACGGTGGCCTGCTCGGCGTGCTCGTGGCGATGTGGTTATGGTCGAGGCGCAATCGCTTGCATTTCATGGACACGATGGATTTCGTCGCGCCACTGGTGCCGATCGGTCTCGGGCTCGGCAGGCTCGGAAATTTCATCGGTGGAGAGTTGTGGGGGCGGCGGACGGATCATGCCTGGGGAATGATTTTTCCGCGTTCTCTCGATAATCTAAATCTGACCATCGAGCAACTCAAGGCGATGGTCGCCTCCGGCCAGATCGACAACGAAGCGCGGCATCCATCGCAGTTGTACGAGTTCGCGCTCGAGGGCATCGTTTTGTTCATGGTGCTATGGACATTCTCGCTGCGTCCGCGCCGTCGCTACGCGGTGTCCGGATTGTTCGCGTTGTTGTATGGCTGCTTCCGTTTTTCAGTCGAGTTTGTGCGCGAACCCGATGTGCAGCTGGGCTACCTGGCGTTCGGTTGGCTGACGATGGGGCAGGTGCTTTCCCTGCCATTGATTATCGTCGGCATCACGCTGCTCGCGATGTCGCGGCGTGCGCCAATCCATAAGCGCGCTGCGCCGTCAGTCGAAGAAACGAAGGCGCCCGTCTGATGCGCCAGTATCTTGACCTGCTGCGTCATGTACTCGAACACGGGACGCCGAAATCCGATCGCACCGGCACCGGGACGCGCAGTGTATTCGGTTGCCAGATGCGCTTCGATCTCGCGACCGGATTTCCGTTGGTCACGACCAAGAAGTTGCATCTGCGCTCGATCGTCCATGAGCTGATCTGGTTTTTGCGCGGCGAAACCAATATCGCGTATCTCAAGGAAAACGGCGTCGGTATCTGGGATGAATGGGCCGATGCGAATGGCGACCTCGGGCCGGTCTACGGCAAGCAGTGGCGCTCATGGGAATGTCACGATGGCAGCACGATCGATCAAATTGCACAGGTGATAGACGCGATCAAGCGTACGCCCGATTCGCGTCGATTGATTGTCAGCGCGTGGAACGTTGCCGATCTGCCGCGCATGGCGTTGCAGCCGTGCCACACGATGTTCCAGTTTTATGTCGCCGACGGAAAATTGTCGTGCCAGCTGTATCAGCGTTCCGGCGATCTGTTTCTCGGTGTGCCGTTCAATATCGCGAGTTACGCGTTGCTGACGCACATGATCGCGCAAGTATGTGGACTTGCTCCGGGCGATTTCGTGCACACCCTCGGCGATGCGCATCTTTACTCCAATCATTTCGAACAGACACGCACGCAACTTGCGCGCACGCCGCGAGCGATGCCGAAACTGTTGTTGAATCCCGACATTGGTTCGATTTTCGATTTCGGTTTCGAGGACATCACGATCGTCGACTACGATCCGCATCCGTCGATAAAGGCGCCGGTGGCGGTGTGACGACATTGAGGGCTAAGTTGGGCGGATCATGACGATCAGCCTCGTGGCCGCGCTTGGAAGCGATAGTGCGATCGGCCGTGCCGGCCAGTTGCCCTGGCATTTGCCCGATGATCTGAAACGCTTCAAGTCGCTGACCCTGGGCAAGCCTGTACTGATGGGGCGCAAGACTGCCGAGTCGATTGGGCGTGCCTTGCCGGGCCGGCAGAATCTCGTGCTCAGCCGCAGCTCCGCATTGCCATTCACCGGTGACAGCGTCTGCCATGTTGGTTCGGTCGAAGCAGCGCTCGATCTCGTCGGTGATGCCGAATTGATGGTAGTCGGCGGCGGCGAGCTGTATCGGCAGACGCTCGATCTCGCGACGCATTTGTATCTGACCGAAGTCGCTGCCGAAACGCCGAGTGCGGATGCGTTTTTCCCGGTGATCGATCCACGCGAATGGCAGGAAATCGCGCGCACGCTTCATCCGAGCGACGTGCGCCACGCTGTGGCGTTTTCTTTTGTCGATTGGGTCAGACGCTGACGGCTGCAGCCGCGCAAGTCTCAACCGGTCTTCTTGTCAGGAGCTGGTCTTCGCCGATCCCGGTTTGCTGCGATCGGATTTGATTGCGACAAAAACCGGTTCCTCGACATCAAGTCGCATTGCCGTCAAGGCACCACCCCACACGCAACCGGTATCGATCGCGTAGACGCCGTAACCGGCAAACAGCCCGAGCGTCGACCAATGCCCGCATACGATGCGCAGATCGCGACGCGCCATGCCAGGTACTTCGAACCACGGATACAAACCCGCACGTTGGGTGCCGGGCACACCTTTTTCGTTGAAGGCAATGCGTCCCCGCACATCGCAGTAACGCATGCGCGTGAACACGTTGATGCTGGCGCGCAATTGATCCACGCCGCGCAGCTTCGGGTTCCAGATATCGGGTCGATTGCCGAACATCTGCTTGAGCAAGGTGCGATGGTTGTCCGCGCGCAAACGCTGTTCTATTTCGCGCGCGGCCTGTTCGGCCTGTTCGATTGTCCAGCGCGGAAACAAGCCGGCATGCACCATCGCGAATCCAAGTTCGCGATCGACATGCAGCATCGGCCGATGACGCAGCCAGCGCAACAGTTCGTCGCGATCCGGTGCAAACAACACTTCGCGCAATTCGGGATTTACCTTGGATTGATCTTCCGGTCGCCGTTCGGCAATCGAGAGCAGGGACAGATCGTGATTGCCGAGCACAACGACGGTGCGCTCGCCGAGGGATTTCACCAGACGCAAGACTTGCAGGGACTGCCCGCCACGATTGACCAGGTCACCGCAAAACCACAGTGTATCGCGGGCGGGTACGTAAGCCAGTTTGTCGAGCAGACTTGCCAGTTCGTCGTAACAGCCCTGAATATCACCGATCGCCCAGACCGCCATCAGTGCAGGGTCCGCGGAATTGTCAGCACGAACGGCGGAATCGATGCATCGAACTGGGTGCCATCATCGGCGATCATCTGATAGCTGCCCTGCATGGTGCCGACGGCGGTTTTCAGCACCGCGCCTGAGGTGTATTCAAAAAACTGGCCGGGCGACAGCCACGGCTGCTCGCCGACCACACCATCGCCTCGCACTTCGCTAACCTTGCCGTCGCCATCGGTAATGATCCAGTGTCGGGTGAGCAGGCGTGCGCCGACACGCCCGCGATTGGCAAGGGTGATCGTGTAGGCGAACACATAGCGATCCTCGGCGGGCACCGATTGATCGTCGATAAAACGCGCGACGACCGAGACCGCGATGTCATAGGTGTTCTTTTCTTTCATGCCCCGATTGTCGGGGAGTGAGCTGCGGTCGGCAAGTCCGTGAAGACTCTCTGCGTATGATTTACGGCGCCAGCGCGCGCGCGAGTGCCACGAATTCAGCGGGTGCCAACTGTTCTGCGCGGTTGCGCGGATCAATTCCGCAGGCGGCGATCTGCTCAGAATCGAGCAATTCTCCGAGTGCATTGGAGAGGGTTTTGCGGCGTTGTCCGAATGCAGCGCGTACGACACGCGCGATTGCCGCTGCATGTGCAACGGGACGCTCCTGCAGCGGCCGCGGCAAAAGGCGCACGACCATCGAATCGACTTTAGGTGGCGGCCGAAATGCCGCCGGGGGAACTGCAATCAATGGTTCGACGCGGCAGGCGAGTTGCACCATCACACTGAGTCGCCCGTAGGTCTTGCTGCCGGGACCGGCAGCCATGCGATCGACGACCTCTTTCTGCAACATGAAATGCATATCCTCGATCGCATCAAGATGATCGAGACACTGGAACAGGATCGGCGACGAGATGTTGTACGGCAAGTTTCCGGCGACGCGCAGC